>JBKHYG010000051.1:0-3207 GCA_046565595.1 Actinomycetota bacterium
CGCTTAGCTAGCCGAGTTTGCTCTTGACCATCGCGCTCACCGCGTTGCCATCGGCGCGACCCTTGACCTTCGGCATCAAGACCTTCATCACAGCGCCCATCTGTTTGGCGTCGGTCGCACCCGACTCAGCGATGGCCTCCTCGACCAGCTTCGCGAGTTCCTCTTGGCTCATCGCCGCAGGCAGATAAGCCTCGAGCACCTCGAGTTCAGCCGTCTCCTTCTCCACCAGCTCGGGACGGTTCGCCTCCTGGTAGGCGGTGATCGACTCGCGGCGTCTCTTGGCTTCCTTGGCCAGGACCTCCAGCGTCTCCTCGTCGTTCAGTGGTCGACGCTTGTCGACCTCGGCGTTCTTGATCGAGGTTTGGACCATCCGGAGGGTCCCCACCTTCACCTGTTCGCGCGCCTTCATGGCGTCGCGCAGGTCGTTGGTGATCCGCTCGGTCAACATGTACCCGAGGATAGTCGCCGCCGTTCTGCTGGTAGGGGCCTTCCCGACCAAGCGCGTCTGCCTAGGATGGCCCGCCGTGGGCCTGATCTTCGCCTTCCTGGCCATCGGAGCCGCGGTCTGGGCCGTCGTCATCGAGAGGCATTGGTTCGCGGTCCGCAGATACACCGTTGCCTGCTTGCCGCCAGATGCAGCCTCGTTGAGGATCCTGCATGTCTCGGACCTGCACTTCCGTCGTGGACAAGGCCTGAAGAGGCGCTTCTTGAGGAGCCTGTCGGGGGAGCGTTTGGATCTGATCGTCGGCACCGGCGACTTCCTGGGGGATAAGGACAGCGTCGAGGCGACGGCAGCGGCGCTCGAGCCGATCAAGGCTCGGCTGGGCGGCCTGTTCGTGCTGGGCTCCAACGACTATTTCTCACCGGTCTTCAAGAACCCGTTGCGGTACTTCGCGCCCAAGGCAAGGCCTCATCGGCACGGGAAGTCGAACCCCTGGCCAGATCTGGTGCAAGCCCTGGTCGGCATCGGTTGGAACTATCTGTCCAACCGGAGCACGCAGGTCGACGGCATCGAGGTGGTGGGTCTGGATGACGCTCACATCGGAAGGGCCGACCCGGATGCCGCCACGCAGCGGTCTGGCCCTGGGTTCCGCTTGGCGTTGGCTCACACGCCCGACTCGGCCCGTGACCTGCTCTCGAAGGGCTACGACCTGGTCCTGTGCGGCCACACGCACGGGGGGCAGGTTCGCCTGCCGGGCTCGGGCCCCCTGGTGACTAACTGCGATATCCCGAGGGAATGGGCTCGAGGTCTGCACGAGGTGGACGGCAACTTCCTCCATGTTTCGGCGGGACTTGGGACCAGCATGTACGCCCCGTACCGCTTCGCCTGCCGGCCGGAGGTCTCGATCCTCGAGCTCGTACCTCGCGTCAAGAGGACTTGACCTGCCGCGCTCGTCGGTGTACCGTAAGGAGAACCTGACGAGCCAGGAGGAGAGATATGGTCAGCAAGAGGGTCGAGATAACCACGGCCGGACGCGCCGGGGTAGCCGGACAGCGCGCTCGCATCCTGGTGGTCAAACGCAAGGGCGAGGCCAAAGACATCCGCTGGGTCAAGGCCGAGGGTGGCGAGATCGAGATCGAGTGCTCGTGCGGAGAGGGCTGCGCGTGCGCGAGCGGCTCATGCACCTGCGGGTGCTGCGAGATCGAGTTCGTCGGTAGCAACGAGCCGGAGTTCTCCGAGACCGAGGAGGACGGCGAGCAGGTCATCCGGATCCGTCTTCCGCGGATCGAGGCCAAGGACGGGGGATCCGATCCGTTGGTGCGCGCGGCCGGGGTGACCGGAGCGATCGACGACCTCGAGGGGCAGGTGGGTGCGTTGGTGCGCGCGGCGCGCGAGCAGGGCTACTCGTGGACGCGGATCGGCGATGCGCTGGGCATCAGCAAGCAGGCTGCGTGGGAGAGGTTCAGCGGCGAAGAGTGATCAGTGCGACCGCGCGGCCGGCGATAGCTAGCAAGGCCGATGGCTGCGAACGCTACGCGGACCGCGAGGTTCCGGCTTCCACCGGGGTGCGACGCTCGCGCTCAGGCGACAGGTCGATCACTTCGGTGTCGAGCGGATACTCCGCGAGACAGATCTGACAGATCCCATGCTCGATCGAGTCAGCGCTCCGGCACCAGGCACAGTCGGCTCTCGGTTCATCTACCGGTCGTCGTCCTCGGATCATGGTCCCCACCTTCTCCGGTCGTCGTGTCGTGGCGCTTCATGGTTCGGTCAACGGCACTCGACCAACCATACGGCGGAGTTACTACCCCGCACAAGCCCTATTCCAAACCGATGATGTAGCCCCTTAGGGCCAGAGTGGCAAAATCGCGGGTCACTCTTCGATGCTTCTGCGTAGCCGCTTCTTCTCGGAGTGTTTGCGCTTGGAATCCAGGCGGCGCTTTGTCGCGGCCCTCGAGGGCTTGGTCGGCCGTCGGGGTGCCGGCGGTGGGGCGATCGCCGCACGGATCGCATCGGCCAGGCGCTCTCTGGCAAGTTCCCGGTTGCGTGCCTGCGAGCGCTCGTCGCTGGCTGTGACGGTAAGGACGCCGTCTGACAGACGACCCTCGAGACGCTCGAGCGCTCGTCGTTTCAGCGTTGGGCCGAGTGCACGCGTGGATCCGATGTCGTAGGAGAGTTCGACCCGCGTCGCGACCTTGTTGACATTCTGCCCGCCGGGCCCGCTGCTCCGGGTGAATCGCCAACCGAGCTCATCGGGCGGGATGCTGACCCGGCCGTTGACGCGAAGCGGCTCGTTGACACTCATGGCCCTCTCACCTCGATGTTGAACACCACGGGCTCACCGTCTGCTCACATGGATGCTGAACAAGACGGGCTCACCGTCTGCTCACATGGATGCTCAACGCCACGACCCCACATAGTACGAGCAGCGCCCCCGTTGATTGCAGAGCATCAAGCGTCTGTCCGAGAACCAGCCATCCGAGGAACACCGTCGCAACCGGCTCGAGCGTCGAGATGATCGTCGCTGAGGATGCTCCCAGCCGGGCTATGCCGAAGGCGTAGACGCCGAAGGCGACGACCGTGCCGACGATCGCGACCCACGCGATGCGCGGAGCAACCGATAGGTCGAGGACGCTGCGAGGCACTCCTCTCGGGGCCTGCACCGCGATCCAGATGATGCTTGCGATCCCGAAGCCTGCGGCGTGGGCGCGCAACGCTCCCATCGAGCGCGAGACCGCTGCGGCGAGGATGTTGTACGCCGCGAA
>JBKHYG010000052.1:0-4405 GCA_046565595.1 Actinomycetota bacterium
CCAAGCGATGCAGTCCGACCTCGACGGGCTCGTTCGGCGCGCACGCCGGATGAAGCCCAGCGAAGGAGCTCGCTATTGCCACATCATCGAGTCGGGTGCGTCGCGGAACTGACCTGAGCGATAGCCCCGCTGTGCGCAAGACCGCCCTGAGCGAGAGCCCTGGCTCAGCGGATGTCGAAACGGTCGAGTTCCATGACCTTGGCCCAAGCGGAGGCGAAGTCGCGAACGAACTTGTCGCTGGCGTCGCTCTGTGCGTAGACCTCAGCCAGGGCCCGCAGTCGTGAATCGGAGCCGAATACCAGATCTACCGCGGTGGCAGTCCACTTCACCTTGCCCGATGCCCGGTCGCGGCCCTCGTAGACATGTTCCTCGGAAGACACCTTCCACTCCGTGCTCATATCCAACAGGTTCACGAAGAAATCAGGGGTGAGTGCTTCCGGACGATCCGTGAACACTCCGTGCTTGCTCTGGGCGTGATTCGTACCCAGAGCGCGCATACCTCCGATGAGGACCGTCATCTCGGGTGCGGTCAGCGATAGGAGGTTCGCTCGGTCGAGAAGTAGCTGCTCCGGAGGGAGCTTCTCGCCAGGACGCACATAGTTGCGGAAGCCATCGCCTCGCGGCTCGAGCACATCGAAGGACTCGACATCGGTCTGCTCGGACGAAGCATCGGTCCGTCCGGGCGTGAATCTGACTGTGATCTGGTGTCCTGCGTTCTTAGCGGCGCGTTCCACCGCTGCACATCCTCCCAGGACGATCAGATCGGCGAGCGACACCTTCTTGCCCCCGGACTGCGAGTCGTTGAACGCCTTCTGGATACCTTCCAGGACCTCCAGTGCCTTCGCGAGTTCGGCAGGCTCGTTCACCTCCCAGTTCTTCTGCGGTTCGAGACGGATGCGAGCTCCGTTGGCGCCGCCACGCATGTCGGTGCGTCGGAAGCTGGCCGCAGAAGCCCACGCCGTGGTAGCGAGCCTCGAGATCGAAAGTCCAGAGTCGAGCAGTTTGGCCTTCAGCGTCGAGATATCGCCCTCGTCGATCAACTCGTGATCGACCGGCGGGACGGGGTCCTGCCAGATCTGCGGCTCGGCGACCCAAGGCCCGAGGAACCGCGAAACGGGTCCCATGTCACGGTGCAGCAGCTTGTACCAAGCCTTCGCGAATGCCTCCTCCAACTGTTCGGGGTGCTCGAGGAACCGTTTCGTGATAGGCCCATACACCGGGTCGACCTTCAACGCGAGGTCGGTCGTCAGCATCATCGGCGCATGCGATCTGGAGGGATCGTGAGCATCTGGCACCGTTCCCTTCGCCTTCGGGTCTTTGGGCGTCCACTGTTTCGCACCGGCGGGGCTGGTCGTCAACTCCCAGTCGAACGCATACAGCGTCTCGAGGAAACTGTTGTCCCACCTGATCGGTGTCGGCGTCCAGGCGCCCTCCAGGCCGCTGGTTACGGTGTCGACGCCTCTGCCGGTGCCGATCGGGTTGGTCCATCCGAAGCCTTGTTCCTCGATCGGGGCGGCTTCGGGTTCGGGGCCGATGTGATCGGCGGGATGAGCCCCATGAGCTTTGCCGAAGGTGTGGCCGCCGACGATCAGCGCGACGGTCTCCTCGTCGTTCATCGCCATGCGCCCGAAGGTGTCTCTGATGTCGCGAGCGGCGGCCAGCGGGTCTGGCTCGCCGTTCGGGCCCTCGGGATTCACATAGATCAAGCCCATCTGAACGGCCCCCAGCGGACCAGCCAGCTCACGATCACCGCTGTACCGCTCATCGCCGAGCCAGGTGTCTTCTGGACCCCAGAAGATCTCCTCTGGTTCCCAGACATCTGGGCGACCGAAGCCGAAGCCGAAGGTCTTGAAGCCCATCGACTCCATCGCGACGTTGCCCGCGTAAACCAGCAGGTCTGCCCAAGAGACCTTCTGACCGTACTTCTGCTTGATGGGCCACAGCAGACGCCGGGCCTTATCCAGGTTCGCATTGTCGGGCCAACTGTTCAAGGGAGCGAACCTCTGTGCGCCGTCGCCGCCGCCCCCGCGCCCATCCGCCACACGGTAGGTGCCCGCGGCATGCCAAGACATGCGGATGAACAACGGCCCATAGTGGCCGTAGTCGGCCGGCCACCAATCCTGAGAGTCAGTCATCAACTCGATCAGGTCCTTGCGTAGGGCCTCGACATCGAGCTGCTGGAAAGCTTCGCGATAGTCGAAGTCGTCGCCCAGCGGATCGCCCTTGGGCGAGGGTTGGTGAAGGACAGATAGATCGAGTTGGTTCGGCCACCAGTCGCGATTCGTGCGCGGCCTAGTCTCCTTGACCTCTGGAGCGGGGATGACCGGGTTTTCGCTATCGCTACCGTGGTTGGGCACGCGGGGTTCCTTTCGATCGTTCGCGGCTGATGGCTCCGCACGGTGTGCGAAGACGAGCCGATTTTACCGACCGAGGGCGAGCGCGCTTCTGCCCATTGGTGCAGGTCCGACCCTATCGCCTGGTCGGTGACGGCCCCGACGAGGGTTACTCGCGTTAAACTTCGGGAAGACGGAGGTGAGGGATGGCCAGCGGGATCGCGGTGGCAGCGATATCGATCCTCGCCCTCAGTGTGCCGATCCCGTCGGCAGCTGAGGTCGTTCGTGAGGTCGATCGCTTCGAAGCCCCTATGGGGACGCCCGACGGTTGGTTCGGCCGCGCGGTCGCGTTGGACGGCGATAGCGCTTTCGTCTCGGGGACCGAGTTCGATACCTCAGGCAGCCCCTTTGGCTTCGTCAGCGGATATCGATGGAACGGAGAACGGTGGGTCACCGGGGAGGTCCTCAGATCAACCAGGCCTTACGATGGATTCGGCATGTCCCTCGCGATGGAGGACGACCTTCTGGCTGTGGGTGCGCCCGGATACTGCGACATCGGCGAGGACTCGACCGAGGGGCAGGTGCTGCTGTTCCGAAGGACCGGATCCTCCTGGGGACTAGAGGCCACCATCCGCGGTCCGTCATGTTTGTGGTTCGGCGTTTCGATCGACCTGGCCGGACAGGTGCTCGTCGTTGGGTCAGTCTTCGACCATGGCGGAGCTACCGGAGCGTTCGTCTATGAGTTCGTTGAAGGCGTGTGGGCACAGACGGCTCGCATCAAACCTCCGGCGGGATCGGAAGAGTACTTCGGTAGTTCGGTAGTCACCGATGGCATGTCCATCGTCATTGGCGATCCGTGGCGGTACGACAGCAAGGCGCTGATCTATCAGCGGCAGGGAGGAACCTGGGTCGGGGCCGCGGAGGTGGTGGGGCCGCCATCTGCAAGCTGGACAGGCTTCGGCAGTGCGCTATCGATCGACGGCGGTGTTCTGGCGGTCGGTTCTTGGAACGGCGATGAAGACAAGGGTGCCGCGTTCCTCTACGACGCAAACGACTGGCAACTCCTCGCCGAACTCGCGGTCCCCGATTTGCAGCCCGGTGACCGGTTCGGCTGGTCGGTTTCGGTAGATCAAGCCTCGGTCGTTGTGGGCGCGCCCGGTCGGAGAGTTGACGGATCTGGATCGGCCGGTAGTGCCTACCTGTTCGAACCCGTAGAGGGATCCTGGGCGAGCTCGTTGAGTTTCGCCGCCGGTGAGCCCGAGGAAGGCGACCAACTGGCAGCGGCGGTGGCCATGTCTGGAGGTCGCTTGCTTGCGGGCGCCATGTCCGATGACACGGCCTGCGGTCGAGACGCTGGCGCCGCATACCTATTCGAAGTCGCCGGAGACAGGCATGCGCCGGCGCGCGCAGTCGAATGTGGAACCCCACCGGCTAGAAGAGGCCCCGATAGCACCGTCAACCCGGGGATCGCCTCGAGGCTGCCGTCGGTGGGTATGCCATTGACGGGCAACTCGACCGGCTACGCGGCACCCGTGGCAGCGGTAGAAGTCTGGTTGGAGTTCGTGAGTGGGGGAATGCGCGGCATCTACGAAGCTGCAGTCTCGTGCTCAGGTCTGCAATGCACCTGGGCGCTCGAACCGCCACCGAACGGCGCCATTCCCGCGGGGATCTATGAGGTGAGAGCTCGCGGTCTGGACGAGTGGGGCAACATCGGTCCGTGGTCCCGATCAGCCCTGGTCTCGGTCGTCGGCTGAACGCCGTTTCGGCGGGGTGCTGACTCGCCGAGTCCCTTTGCTCGAGGCTCACCCTAGGTAGGCTGCCACTGCCTTCAGCACAGCCTCCCACTCCTTCGGTGCGATCGTGTCGATCGGATCGTTGCCGAAACGCACACCCGTGATGTTCAGGTCTGGTCCCACCGTCACACGCTGATGCCCGTAACCCGAAGCCGTGTAGCCGTCGGACCACTTCGGCCACATGTAGCCGCGTGGACCGCCGCCGTTCTCCTTGTCGTAGTTGTGCGAAGCGATCACCCAATCTTCCGGCACGATCTGGGTGCCGTCCAGCGCCCGTCC
>JBKHYG010000053.1:0-4668 GCA_046565595.1 Actinomycetota bacterium
GCACCAGGGGACCATTGAAGCCTGGTCCGAACCCTTCAGAGACCAGGTCGTAGGCGCGTCGGGTGGTGCGAGATTCAGGGCCGTTGCCGGCATCAGCTACCCCGATCCGTATGTCGAGCAGCGGCGCACTGAGGGCCAGGAGTGCTCCGAGCCCTACCAGGGCAGGCACCCAGGGGCGACGCTGGATCGTGCGGCTCCAGCGATACCAGAAACCGTGACCCGCGTCCTTGCGTCGCTTGCGTCCGATCGTGATCTTGTCGATCTTGGCGCCAGCGAAACCCAGGATCGCTGGCAGCAAGGTGATGCTCGCCAACAGCGTCATGGCGACCGCCGAGGCTCCGCCCACCGCCACACCTTCCACGAAGCTGAACCCCATGAGCAAGATGCCGAGCAGACTCACCACTACGACCAGCCCGGCGAAGACGACCGCACGACCGCTCGTGGTCAGGGCCAGCACCACGGCATCTGGCGGCGACACACCCTCTCGCAGTGCATCTCGATATCGGGTCACGATGAACAACGCGTAGTCGATGCCCACGCCGATCCCGATCATCGTCGCGATCTGGGGAGCGAAGAAGGGCACGGAGATGATGTTGGCCGAGAGCGTCAGCAGGGCCAACGCGATCCCGATCCCGAAGAGTGCCGTGACGATCGGCAACACCATCGCGATGAAACTTCCGAACGAGATCAGCAGGATCACCACGGCGGCGATCAGGCCTACGATCTCGCCCTCTCCCGGCGGTTCCTGCTCTGCGAAAGCGAACGCCAACCCGCCGTACTCGACTGTGAAGCCGTCGACCTCCGAGGCTTCGACGCGCATCCGGTTCAGTTCGTCGATCGTCGCTTCGGGCACCTCTGGCCCGCCGGTGCTGAACATGATGTCGGCGTAGGCGATCGATCCATCCTTGCTGATCCGACCCAGCGGCTCCTGGAACGGAGAGATGACGCCGGACACCGTATCTACCTTCGACGCGTCCTCCAAGAACCGCTCGATCCTCTGCGACGCTCCGGGATCGTTCACCGAACCGTCTACCTGGAAGACGATCTGGCCGCTCTCGCCAGAGTGCTCAGGGAACCGCTCATCGAGCAGATCGAAGGCAGCTTGGCTCTCGGTACCGGGCTGACTGAAGTCGTTCTCGTACTCGCCTCCTGCCACGCCCGCCAGCAGACCCGCCGATATGGCGGCGAGGATCCAGATAGCCAGTACGAGACGACGGCGGCGGAAGCAGGTGCGCGCGAGCGTGGACAGCAAGTTTCACTCCAGGTGTGAGGGACGAACCCATCCTAGGAGTCGTACTCTCAGACACCTGGCCATAAGGGGCCATCTTGAGCCCTCGTGCCAGGCTTGCTTGGATGCGGTCATGCGCGCAGTCATGTGTACCGAACTCGGAGCCCCGCTGACCGTCGGTGAGGTGCCCGATCCGCAGCCTCAGGCCGGCCAGGTCCGGGTCGCTGTGAAGGCGGCCGGAGTCAACTTCCCCGACACTCTGATCGTGCAGGGCAAGTACCAGTTCAAGCCGGATCTGCCCTTCTCGCCCGGCGGAGAGGTCGCGGGAGTGGTCGACGCGATCGGACCGGATGTCCAGGGCGTCAAGGTCGGCGACCGGGTCATCGCCTTCACGGTGTACGGCGGGTTCGCTGAAGCGGTGTGCGTCGATGCGCGCGCACTGGTCCCCATGCCAGACGATCTGGACTTCGTCACCGCCGGGGGGCTCGTGCTGGCTTACGGAACGACCATCCACGCGCTATCAGACCGCGCGAGGCTGAAGGAAGGCGAGACGCTGCTGGTCCTTGGAGCCGCCGGCGGGGTCGGACTCTCGGCGGTAGAGATCGGGAAGGCCATGGGCGCGAGGGTGATCGCGGCGGCGTCCAGTCCAGAGAAGTTGGCGACCTGCACCGAGCACGGCGCCGACGAGACGATCGATTACTCGAAGGAAGACCTCAAGGCTCGAGTCAAGGAGCTGACCGGCGGGAACGGTGCCGATGTGATCTACGATCCGGTGGGAGGCGACTTCGCCGAGCCGGCTCTGCGTTCGATCGCGTGGGAGGGTCGCTACCTGGTCGTCGGTTTCGCGGCGGGCGAGATCCCCGAGATCCCGCTGAACCTAGCACTGTTGAAGGGCTGTCAGATCGTCGGTGTCTTCTGGGGCGCGTTCGCGGCACGCGACCCCAAAGGCAACGCTTCGAACATCGCCAAGCTGCTTGGCTGGGTTAGGGACGGAACCATCAAGCCGCTGGTGTCGGCGACCTATCCGCTAGAGGAAGCGACCGAAGCGCTGCGCCAGATCAGCGAACGCCGGGCGCAAGGGAAGATCGTCCTCACGGTTTGAAGATCTTCCACATCGACCCGGCCGCCCATCAGGCCGGTGTTCGCCGTGCGGCCTCATGGCTGCAAGCCAACATCCAAGGAGACCGTGTCCTGTGGATCACGGGCACCAACCATCCGGGCCTGCTCGAACTCGCACATGCTGGCTTGGGGCTTGGCATCACCACGGCTATCACTCCACCGTACCTGCCCGATGCGGACGCAACGGCCTACCTCCTTGGGCCGCATCTGCGGGTCCACGACCCGTCGCTTCGTCCTTGGAGCGATGCGAGACAGCAGGACCTGCCGTCTCCCCGCTCACGGCCGATGATGGCAACCAGCGGCACCAGCGGCCATCCGCGGATGGTCGAACCGGTGATGCTGGATGAGGCCGATGCCGACCTGATGCATCAAGACGAGTACGAGTTGTGGCAGCCCGATCCGGCCGGATCCCAACTGGTCTGCTCTCCACTGTTCCATTCAGCCGGTTACCGGTCTGCCACCTCAGCGCTGTTGGCTGGCACCGAGGTGACACTGATGGAACGCTTCGATGCGAGCAGCGTCCTAGGTGCGTTCACCGATCTTGGGGTCACGGGAGCTTTCCTGGTCCCGACCCATCTGCGACGACTGCTCGAACTCGATCCGGCCCCCATCCCGCGACGGCCCCGGCGACTGCTGCACGCTGGAGAGCCGTGTCCGCCTCGGGTACTGGAAGCGGCGACCGAGATCCTCGGCCCGCTCGGAGAGTTCTACGGCGCTACCGAGGGACAGTTCACGCTGCTAGAGCCGACCGAGAGGCGTGCATATCCAGGCTCGGTCGGAAGAGCCCGTTCGGGACGCCGTCTCGAGATCCGCGACCAGGCAGCAGACGGCGTGGGCGTCGTCTGGTGCCACACCCCAGACTTCACCAGGTTCACCTACCGGGGCGACCGGGACGCAACCGCTAAGGCTTGGGATGCGGATGCCTTCACCGTCGGCGACCTGGGGACCCTCGACGAGGACGGGTACCTGACCTTGGTCTCTCGCCGGGAGGACCTGATCATCAGCGGCGGAGTGAACATCTATCCGGCGATGATCGAGAGGGCGCTGTGCGAGCATCCCTCGGTCCGGGCTGCCGTGGCCCTCGGCTTGCCTGACGAGCGCTGGGGACAGCGCCTCGAGGTCGTCCTTGAGACCGAAGACGACGACCTGCGAGGCTGGGTTGATCAGCGGCTCACCGGTCCATACAGACCAAAGGCGCTCCACCGGAGGCAAGAACTGCCAAGGACCCCAAGCGGGAAGGTCGACCGAGCCTGCCTACTGGCAGGCCTGGTTGAAGGAGAATCCGGGTCCCCCGACGAATCCCCGTGAACCCCTACGAACCTTCCAGCGTCATAGGGTTCAGATACGCCCAAGGAGGCACACATGCGACGCAGGTTCTCCTCGCTTCTGATCGTGGCACTGGGTATCGGCCTCGTTCAGCCTCAAGCGGCCGAAGCCACCCATACCGACGGTCGACTGGTGGGCACGGTCACCTCCGATGACACGGGTGCACCGCTCGAAGGGGTCTGCGTCTGGGCCGATGGTCAGACCGACTGGGGCTACGCAACAACCGAGGCCGACGGAACCTTCCAGATCTACTTAGCCTCTGGTACTTACATCGTCTATTTCTCCGCATGCGATGCCGGGAACTATGTGAGCGAGTACTACGATGACGCACGGACCTACGAGGACGCCCACTCGGTTCCTGTGGCGGCCGCAGGCGAGACCGAAGTCTCCGCTGGTCTTGCAACCGGTGGAGTGATCACCGGCCGTGTCACCGACGAAGAGGGCAACCCTGCAGCCGTCTGCATCTCGGCCTTGGACCCTTCTGGCTATTGGCTGGCCGAGACCTACTCTGATCCCGACGGCTACTACACGCTCGGAGGGTTGGATGGCCAGGTCGTCGTCTCCTTCGGCTGTGGCGGCGTTGAGGTGTGGGTCCAGGAGGTCGTGTTGAGCGACGGTCCTCCTAGTTCTGAGTTCGGCTATGTGAGCGAGTACTACGACGACACCCGATCCATCTACCAGGCCACCATCCTCGACGCTCCGGCCGGTTCTCTGACCGAAGGCATCGACGCTGTACTGGCCTTGGCGGGAGCGATCACCGGATCGATCACCGACGAGTCCGGCCAGCCGCTGGATGACATCTGCGTATACGCAGTAGAAGCCACCGATGGGCTGTACGAGGGGTACGGTTACTCCTACTACCAAGGCGAGTATCAGGTCTATGGCTTGCCTGCAGGCTCCTACAAGCTGCAGTTCAGCGACTGCCAGTGGCCCGAGCGGTACGCCCGCGAATGGTTCGACGACCAGCCGACCTTCCAGCAAGCGACCATCCTCGA
>JBKHYG010000054.1:0-19715 GCA_046565595.1 Actinomycetota bacterium
AGCTGTGATCCGGGGATGTCCGAATGGGGAAACCCAGCTGGAGTCATGTCCAGTTACCTGCACCTGAACACATAGGGTGTGGGGAGGGAACGTGGGGAAGTGAAACATCTCAGTACCCGAAGGAAGAGAAAACAACAGTGATTCCGAGAGTAGTGGCGAGCGAAATCGGAAGAGGCCAAACTTGACTAGTGTGATAGCCGGCAGGCGTTGCTAGTTGAGGGTTGTGGGGCCGTCGGGCTGGTTCTGCCGAACCGGCACAGAGGAAGAAACCGTCGTTGAAGTCGAAGTGGACTGGAAAGTCCCGGCGTAGAGGGTGATACCCCCGTATACGTAAGACGACGGCTCTGGAGCGTCACCCCAAGTAACACGGAACCCCTGAAATTCCGTGTGAATCTGGCGGGGCCACCCGTTAAGCCTAAATACTCCTTGGTGACCGATAGCGGACCAGTACCGTGAGGGAAAGGTGAAAAGTACCCCTGGCGGGGAGTGAAATAGTACCTGAAACCGTGTGCCTACAATCCGTCGGAGCTTGCTCACTTGTGAGTGGGTGACGGCGTGCCTTTTGAAGAATGAGCCTGCGAGTTTGCGGTGTGTTGCGAGGTTAACCCGTGTGGGGAAGCCGTAGCGAAAGCGAGTCCGAACAGGGCGTTTGAGTAGCGCGATCAAGACCCGAAGCGGAGTGATCTATCCATGGGCAGGTTGAAGCGCGGGTAAGACCGCGTGGAGGACCGAACCCACCAATGTTGAAAAATTGGGGGATGACCTGTGGATAGGGGTGAAAGGCCAATCAAACCCAGTGATAGCTGGTTCTCCCCGAAATGCATTTAGGTGCAGCGTCATATGTTCCACATCGGGGGTAGAGCACTGCTTGGTTGCGGGGGCCCACAAGCTTACCAACATCAGGCAAACTCCGAATACCGATGTGCTAAGTATGGCAGTGAGACGGCGAGCGCTAAGGTCCGTCGTCGAGAGGGAAACAGCCCAGATCACCAACTAAGGCCCCAAAGACCATGCTAAGTGGGAAACGATGTCCGACCGCGGAAACAGCCAGGAGGTTGGCTTAGAAGCAGCCACCCTTGAAAGAGTGCGTAATAGCTCACTGGTCGAGTAGTCGGGCGCGGAAAATGTAACGGGGCTAAGCATGGCGCCGAAGTTGTGGGATCGATGCAACGCCGGCCTGTAGGGGCAGCCCTACAGGTCCAGCGGTATCGATCGGTAGGGGAGCATCGTGACGCGAGTGAAGCGGCCGGGTAACCGAGCCGTGGATGCGTCAGGAGAGAGAATGCCGGCATGAGTAGCGAGAGAGGGGGGAGGAACCCCTCCGCCGAGAGTCCAAGGGTTCCTGGGGAAGGCTCATCCGCCCAGGGTTAGTCGGGTCCTAAGGCGAGGCCGACAGGCGTAGTCGATGGACAACAGGTTGATATTCCTGTACCGCCGCACAACCGCAAGGCCCGAGGCACGGGTACTAAGGAGGTCCCTTCGGGGAGTTCCGACAGACCGTGTATTAGGGGACCGATGGGGTGACGCAGGAGGTTAGGTGATCCCAGGCGTTGGTTGTCCTGGGGCAAGCGTGTAGCCAGTTCCGGTAGGCAAATCCGCCGGAGCGTTACGGTGAGGCGTCAAGCGGAGCTCGTAGGAGCGAAGTCACTGATACCACGCTGCCGAGAAAAACCTCTAGGGAGGTTGTGAGGCGCCCGTACCCGAAACCGACACAGGTGGACCCGCAGAGTATGCGTAGGCGATCGAGATAACTCTGGTCAAGGAACTCGGCAATCTAACCCCGTACCTTCGGAAGAAGGGGTGCCATCGGTGGTGAGATCCCTCGCGGATCGAGCTGCTGGTGGTCGCAGTGATCAGGCCCAAGCGACTGTTTACCAAAAACACAGGAGGGTGCTAAGCCGCAAGGCGATGTATACCCTCTGACGCCTGCCCGGTGCCGGAACGTTAAGGGGAGTGGTTAGCCTTCGGGCGAAGCTACGAACCGAAGCGCCGGTAAACGGCGGCAGTAACTATAACGGTCAACCTTTAGAGGCCGTTGTAAAACTCGGCTATATGCTGGAAACTCCCGTGTATCTCGCGGTACCAGTCATGTCCCACCCAGGTGGCAACATGATGTGGTGACAATCCGACGAGTGGGGACGATCAGCAGGGAAGGCCGAAGCGTGGATGCTCGACGATTGCCAGCTGAGTATGTGGTTGGCTTCGTCGACGGAGAGGGATGTTTCAGCGTCAGCGTTCATCCCCATCCGACCGCCCGGTACGCCGGTCGATGGATACTCGCACCCTGTTTCCAGGTGGCTCAACACCAGGACAACAGGAGCGTGTTGGAGCAGCTCAGGACACATTTCGGATGTGGTCGTATCACGGCCAAGGGTCCGAAGACACCGGTCTTGAACTTCTCCGTATACCGTCGATCGGATCTCACCGGAAAGGTCATCCCGTTCTTCGAGGAACACCCACTTCGATCCACGAAGCGGATAGACTTCGAGCGCTTCGCTCGAGTGGTTCGCGGGATGGAGAGAGGTGAACACCGTACGACTGACGGTTTCCGCACGCTCGTCGAGATCTGTTTCTCGATGAACAAGCGGGGAAAGCAGCGTCGGTACCGCCTCGAGGACGTGCTTCGGAACCCTCAGAGACTGCACGCCGAGCAGTCACTTCAGGTGGAGTGACGGAAGATACAGTCCGAACCCCATGGCGACATGGGGAGTCCGGCGGAAACGACCGGACCACCGATCGATAGGTGTCGATCGGGGGTAACAGGCATTGCCTAAGGTGAAAGATAGGATCGGCCGATCGACATTATGGGAGCGCCTAATGCCCGTCGATCGGTGCTCGTTGCCCCCCGTCCTGGTGACAGGACGGTGCGCAGCCGGCCATATGCTGGAACATCCGAGTATCTCGGGGTACCAGTGCATGTCCCACCCAAGTGATTGGATGGTGTCATGCACGGTGACAATCCTTCGAGTGCGGACGATCAGCAGGAAAGGCCAGGCTTCGCGGAGTGGATCGTCGGCTTCGTCGACGGGAGCCACCGAGAGGACATGGTTCATTACCAGGTCACTCGGAGGTCCGACCTCATAGAGGTCATCATCCCGTTCTTCGAAGACCATCCACTCATCACGGCGAAACGACGAGATTTCGAGCTCTTCGCTCGCATCGTCAGATCTATGCAGCAAGGTCAGCACCTGACCGAGCGAGGCATGGCTGGCATAGCGAGGATGACAGAGCAGATGAATCGTCGCGTGCCGTCGCGATTCCTGGAATCCTCAGAGACTGGACGCCGGCCATCTCCCACGACACGGAGATGAAGGTACAGTCCACGCCCCGTAGCGATCCGGGGATAGCGTGAGCGAAATTCCTTGTCGGGTAAGTTCCGACCTGCACGAATGGCGTAACGACTTGGGCGCTGTCTCGACCAGAGACTCGGCGAAATTGCATTGGCTGTGAAGATGCGGCCTACCCACAGTAGGACGGAAAGACCCCGGGACCTTTACTGCAATCTGGTGTTGGTGTTCGGCTCGATTCGCGTAGGATAGGTGGGAGACGGTGAAGCGCAGGCTCTGGCTTGCGTGGAGTCAACCTTGAAATACCACCCTTGTCGTGTTGGATTCCTAACGATCGTCCGTGATCCGGATGTCGAACAGCGCCAGGTGGGCAGTTTAACTGGGGCGGTTGCCTCCTAAAGAGTAACGGAGGCGTTCAAAGGTTCCCTCAGCATGGTTGGCAATCATGCGTCGAGTGTAAGAGCACAAGGGAGCTTTACTGCGAGACCGACGGGTCAAGCAGTTGCGAAAGCAGGATCTAGTGATCCGACGGTTGCGAGTGGAAGCGCCGTCGCTCAACGGCTAAAAGGTACCCCGGGGATAACAGGCTGATCGGTCCCAAGAGTCCACATCGACGGACCGGTTTGGCACCTCGATGTCGGCTCGTCGCATCCTGGGGGTGAAGCAGCTCCCAAGGGTCCGGCTGTTCGCCGGTTAAAGCGGTACGCGAGCTGGGTTCAGAACGTCGTGAGACAGTGAATTGACCGCGCTGTCTTTAAATCTGGCTAAATGCTGGAACGACCGAGTATCTCCAACTACTCGATCATCGCTGGCCCATACCATTGCTACGGTGTGGCAGATGGTCAGTGACAATGTTCGGAGTGCGGTTAATCAGCAGGAAAGGCTGGATTCCTACATCGCAGGGTTCGTGGACGGAGAATTTCCTTCCATCAGGAAGCGGGATCATCTACACGATGTCGTGGTCCCGTTCTTCGAAGCGAATCCGCTGCTGAGCTCTAAGCACGATGACTTCCTCGTCTTCGCGGACATCGTCCGCGCCATGAAGGCAGGAGCACATCGAGAGTCAGCAGGGTTCGAGAGACTGAGACGCCTTGCCCTCACCATGAACGGTGGAGGCAGGTACCGTCGAAGTCATCGACCAGATACGGATCCAGAATCCTCAGAGGCCATATGCCAGACACCGGAATCGTTCCGGTGAAGATATGGTCCGAACCTCATGGCGACATGAGGAGTGGCGTCGCAGCAAGGGCGTCACCACCGACCGGTTCATCGGTCGGGAGTAACAGATTGTCGGTCCCTATCCACTGTGGGCGTAGGAGGTTTGAGGAAGGCTGTCCCTAGTACGAGAGGACCGGGACGGACGCACCTCTCGTGTGCCAGTTGTCCTGCCAAGGGCACGGCTGGTTAGCGATGTGCGGAAGGGATAACCGCTGAAGGCATCTAAGCGGGAAGCCCGTTCCAAGATGAGACCTCCCACCGGGTAACCGGGTAAGGCCCCCGCAAGGCAAGCGGGTTGATAGGCGGGAAGTGGAAGCGCAGTGATGCGTGGAGCTGACCCGTACTAATCGGCCGAGGCCTTGGTCTAATCTGCTCATGTTCGCTATGGAAGGCTCGAGTTCGAGTCCATGATCCGGGGAGACCCGGTGACCAATATCGTTCGGTGGCCATAGCGGAGGGGTCACACCCGGTCCCATCCCGAACCCGGAAGTTAAGCCCTCCAGCGCCGATGGTACTGCGCGGGTGACTGCGTGGGAGAGTAGGACGCCGCCGGATCTAACGGGCCCGGTCCGCAAGGACCGGGCCCGACCTATTCCCCGGACCCGCAGCCCCCGGGCAGGACTGACAGCCCTCCTCGCCGAATCCCCTTGGCATCCACGAACCCTGTGGAGATGAACCAGACCCAGGAGGTCGTCTTGAAGAAGTCAATCCTCGCCGCGGCGGTCCTCGCGCTTGCGATCGGATCCTCAGTCCCGGCCCAGTCCGCCGAAACGCTGTGGGATACCCAGGTATACGAATCCTCGAGCCTGTTCCTGAGCCTCACCGGCGGGACCAACATCGGTGGAGTGAGGTTCGCAGGACCCGGATTCGTCCCCACGAAGGTGGTCGTCCGGGATACGCTCCAAGGGAATGTCTCGCTGGTGGCCGGACAGGACTTCAACGGCAACAACATCGTAGGTGAGGCCAGCGCCGGAGAGCCCCGAGCGGTCGGCTGTGGCACGATCGACATGACCAAGTCGGCCGTCGCCTGGGATGTATCCAAGGACATCAGCGTCTTCGTCCAGACCGCTGCCGTAGCTTGCCCCGGGCAGGTCGGCACCAGCGGCGAAGTCGACCTCTATGTGGATGTCCCACCTCTAGTCTAGATATCCCCGAAACGAAGTGACCGGCCCTTGAAGGGCCGGTCACTTGGGTTTCGAGATCGCCCTCAGTCGCAGAATCCCAGGTAGCCGTGGAAGCAGACCGAATCGAGAACGATCGGGTTGCCGGCCTCGTCGTAGCTCACATACACAGACAAGGTGATGTCGCCAGCGAGGGACTGCTGCTGGTTGATCGACTGGACCGGCAGCGAGTAGAAGCCGCCCCCGGTGCTCGAGGTCGTCCAGGTCATCGTCAACTCGTTCGTGGTAGCGCCCATGCCATCCAAGCGCGCGAGGACGGTGTCCTGGCCGAGGTTGGCTACGATCCACCTCGCGCTGACGCCGGTCGAACCCGGGACGATGAACGCGGTGCTCGGCGCATCCCGGAGCTCAGGGAAGCCGAGATCCTCCTGCAGCAGGCAACGCCCGGCGTTCGCGTTCAAGGACGCGGGAGAACTGAAGATCACGAGGTCAGAGTCACAGCCACTCACCGCTTGCGCGGATGAAGGCACGAATGCCGACGCGAGTAGCGCGGCGAGCAAGAGTCGACGAACCATTGTGGGATGTCCTTTCTGGTGATGGCGTGACGGGTTCCGTCCGCTGCATGGACCATTCGACACAGACCGGCCCAGACCCTCTTCTGGGAGCCTCAGCAGGATCCTGCCCAGGTTCTGTATCGCACCTTCTTGCCGGCTAGCTGCAAGGGTTTGGTCAATGTCGCCTGCAGGCACCCCTGTGAGATCGCAGGCAGAGCGAACTCCTTGGACTCATAGACCCAAGACGAGCCAAGCGCGGTCTGCAGTTGCTTCCTGTCAAGTGTGATCTCTAGATCCAGACCTAGCCCGGTGACGCGGGCAGTCATCGTTGGCACTCCGCTTCCGTAATCGGTGACCTGACGAACCACTGCTCCGTCGGCTCCGGGGGTCAGCACGGGGGGCTCGACCTGGCCCTCGCCGCGGAAACAGGTCAAGGCACCCAGGTTCATGTTGGGAGCGTCGCCGTAACCCGAGAGGATCACCAAGTCAGCGGAGCAGTGCTCGGCTTGCGCTGGAACGACACCGAGCAGGGCTAACCCAAGGATGACAGGCAGCAGGCGGATGTTGGCCACGGTCTGGGATTCGACGCCGTCTGGTTCGGTTCCTATCCACGCGAGGGAACGGAAGGGACGAAGGGCTTCGGCAGCGCAGGTAAAACCCTAAGTCGGGCATATCGGACTAGGAAATTTCCCTTGCTTTCGGTAGTGGTTGTGTGCTTGGGTAAGAGATGTCGGGTTCCCGGAGGGGGGAACCCCCGTAAGGAAGGAAACGATCCGATGCGATCGAAGCTGTGGGCCATGGCTCTGGTAGCCCTGGCGCCCATCACCATCATCCCTGCTGCTCAGGCAGCACCGACAGCACAGCAGACACGCCAGTACCACATGTCTAACGGCCTGGCGAGCGCCTCGGCCATGGGGGTCAACTACGGAGGGGTCTGGTTTGACCCGCCTGGCCGGCGTCCCGTGTTCATCGTCGCCAAAGACACGACCGGAACTCCGGTGAGGATCCGCGCGGCGCAGGACACGAACAACAATTTCCAGTACGGGGATCCTGGAGAGCCCAATGTGGGAGGTTGCGGGCGCGTCGAACTGAGCGCCTCAGCCGTGCCGTTCGATCCGAACGAGGACATCGCGGTCTTCGTGTCCACCGGTTACGCGCAATGCGTGGCGGGAGGCACGACCGGTACGGTGACGCTCTGGGTAGATTGACCTAGGGCATCTGATCAACAAGGGCCGGCTTCGATCGAAGCCGGCCCTTGTCGTTCAAGCGGCCCGGGACCGACGCCGATAGACGGGCCGATGCCACACCGCGACGCGACCGATCGGAGCGCCTTGATCCGCCGCAGAGGGCCCGTTGCCGCCCTCGTGATGCTCTCACTGTTCTCGATGGTGCCCCCGGCCAGTGCCACAGAAGAGGTGTATCAGGTCAAGACCTACCATCTCGCGAACGGGATCGGAGCGCTGTCGAGTTCTGGATTCAACATCGGGGGTGTCTGGTTCGAGGGGCATGCGACCAAGCCCCCGACACGCGTCGTGGCTGCTGATGCCAACGGTTCGCCGGTGCGGATACGCGTCGCGCAGGATCTCAACAACAACTTCCAGCATGGTGATCCGGGAGAGCCGGTGGTGACCGGATGCGGGAGCGTGGACCTCAGCAGTTCGCAGGCTCCCTTCGTAGCGGGCCGACCGATCGCCGTCTTCGTGTCGATCGCCTATGTCGGCTGCACCGCCGTGGGAACAACCGGGACGCTCACGCTGTTCGTCGCCGCCGATTGACCTCGAGCCGAAAGCTCATACCGTTCGTAGCCGCCGATCCAACCCGCGTCGACGCGCGCCACGAGCACACTAACGGTCAGAGGTTTCGCCGGGAACGCGCCACGAGCACGCGAGCGGTCAGTGGTGTTGCTGGAAGTAGCGCAGGTAACCAGCCGCCGATGACCTGAAAGCGTTCAGCGCCTCGAACTTGGCCAACAGATCGGGGCGTTCGTGGATGGCCTCGTACTCATGCCAGGTGCGCTCTTCCAGATGCGAGGCCAGGAAGTCCAGGTCTTCGCTGTGCATCATGCCTTCCGACACGATCTCGCCGTAGCGTCGAAGTTTCTCCTCAGCTTCATCGAGCATGTCACGATCGGTAGGAGCGGGCCCGAAGTGCGTCAGGTACAGCCCACTAGGTCGGCGTTCGCGATACCGCTGCAAGGTAGCCAGAGCCTCGTCGAGGTTGAAGTCGGGCGGGGGAGTAGCCGGCCGCAGAACATCTGCCTCGGGTAGGTAGACCCCCATCGAGTCTCCGACGAACATGACGCCGGTATCAGAGTCCAGAACGGCCATGTGGTGGCGGGCATGTCCCGGGGCTTCGATGATCTCGAGCGTCCGGCCCTCTCCTAGATCAAGGAAGTGCCCCGGATCGACGGCAAGCAGGTTGTCTTCCGGCACGGGCTTCAGCGGGCCGAACAGGCGGTCCAGCGAGTCGCCGAAGACGCGATAGGCGCTCGCCATCAGCTTCGAAGGGTCGGCCATGTGCCGCGCCCCCGCGGTGTGGCAGACGATCTTGGCGTTCGGGAAGTGCTCGAGTATGTCCCCCGCGCCGCCAGCGTGGTCCAGGTGGATGTGGCTGACCACGAAATACGCGATGTCCCCGCCGCTGATCCCTAGATCCGAGAGCCCCTCGACGAGTTTGGGCACCACGGTTGCAGGACCGGTTTCTATGACCGCCGGATCGCGCCCAGGGATCAGGAAACCGGCGAGCAGATCGCTCATGCCGGCCATCTCGGTGTCGATGGCGACGATGTCGCCGTCGAGAGGGATGGTTCGAGCCATGGCCGCAGGTTAGCGGCAGCTCAGTCCTCTAGGGGCAGCCGTTCCCAGGTCCACAGCCACTCGATCGTCCGGCTCGGGTCCCTATCGAGCCCGAGAGCGGGGCAGCGAACCTCGCCGCTAGCTGCGTTGGCGGCATAGGTGAGCGTGCAAGGCTCGACCAGGACATCGTATCTGGTGAGGCTTTCTTCGCCGCCGGCAGGTCGGGTTATCTGCACATAGGCGGCCGACCGCAGCGATGAGGACTCGGCGAGATCTGGAGCATCTTTGCCGTCGATCTCGTAGGTGCCGGGGCCTTCATATTGGCCCGGGCGGAGGTCGGCTGACCACAACAACAACGAGCCATCAGAGAGCTGGATGTCGAAGCGGCCTGCGGATGCGGTGAGGATCCAGACACCCACGGGCACACCGGGGCCGTGGCTCTCGTAGATGTCGATAACCGATTCGATATCGAGCGTGTAGTCAGCATCCCCCGTGATCCGATGGTGGATCCGAGCGGGGTATTGGGCGCGCAGCGAGTCGGGTGCGTTGCTAGAGGAGAAGATAGCGGGCTGGAACTCAACCGAGCTGGCGCAGCTGGCTAACAGCATCACCGAGGCTGCGAGTCGGATCCGCCTCAAGCACAATCCTTCGAGATCCTGAGGTCCTTGGAGTCGAATGCGCCCTTGCCTTCCGGCGTCTTGACGACGGTCTTGAAGACAGCCGGGCCATACTCGACGGTAGGACGAACCACCACACGCCAGGTGACCTCACCGGAGGGATTCGCTTCTCCGTCAAGGTACACGAAATCCGGCGGGATCTTGTCGCCATCCTCGGGCTGGGAGTAGGCAACCGTGAACGCGAAATCAGCTTCCGGGACGGAACGAGCTCGGGCTTCGATGGTGTCGCCGCGATCGAAGCAGTTGCCGTTCAGTTCGACGAACAGAGGTGCCCAGTTCTTGGCGGCCTGCTCGCTAGGAGGTTTCGCGGCCGTGGTGGCCACCCCGGCTGGAGGCGTCGCGCCCCCGGGCCGGCCCGGCTGGCCGGTCGCAGGCTTGGCAGATGTGGAGGGCATGTCGGGATCTTGGCTGCTCGGGTTGCCCTGATCTTTGAACGACGAGCCCTCGCTGCCAACGGGGTTCGTGGCTGACGAGCAGCCCGCGGTCGCCAGGGCCAGTACGACCATCGAGCCGAGCAACCGGCCTTGCCAGGGTCCGACCCGTGAACTCATGAGGCGTGCGCCCCTTCGGCTTCGCTGCCGAGGTAGCTGGCGAGCAGTTCCGGGTCGTCACGCAACTGGCGGCTCGGCCCTTCGAGGGCGACCTGTCCACGACTGAGCACATATGCCCGATCCGTGTGTCCTAATGCCATGTTCACGAACTGTTCAACGACCAGCGCCGCGGTTCCAGCACGGTTGACTTCCTCAAGGATGTCGAAGAGTTGCTCGACGATGATCGGCGCCAGGCCCAGCGACATCTCATCGATCACCAGCAGTTTGGGCCGGCTCATCAGCGAGCGAGCCATCGCGAGCATCTGCTGCTCGCCTCCCGACATCGTTCCGCAAGCCTGAGAGCGACGCTCTTTGAGTTTCGGGAAGAAATGGAAGGCCTGTTCCAGCATCTCGTTGTAGCCGGAGTTCTTGCGTTGCGAGTAGTAGCCGAGGCGCAGGTTCTCTTCGACGGTCAGCGACGGGAACAACTCTCGGCCTTCTGGCAGATGCGCCAGCCCCATGCTCACGATCTCCTGGGAACTCTTGCCATGTACCGGCTGTCCCTCGAAGATGATCTCGCCGGCGCGAGGCGCGATCATCCCAGAGACGGTGCGAAGCGTGGTCGTCTTGCCGGCGCCGTTGGGGCCAAGCAGCGAGACCAGTTCGCCTTCACCGACCTCGAAGGAGACATCTTGGAGTGCCAGCACGGCGCCGTAGTAGACGGTCAGGTTGCGGACCTCGAGCAGCGCCATCAGACGGCCGCCCCGGTCTCGACATCTTCGGGTGCGGCGCCCAGATAGGCGGCGATGACTGCCGGGTCGCGTTGCACCTGGCTCGGGGGACCCTCGGCGATGAGCTTGCCCCGATCGAGCACATAGACATAGTCGCAGATCCGCATGATCATCTTCACATCGTGTTCGATGACCAACAGCGTCTTGCCGGCGTCACGCACCTTCAAGAAGGCTTGGATCAGGCGCTCGGTCTCGGCGTCGTCGAGACCAGAGGCAGCCTCGTCGAGCATGATGAAGTCCAGGCCGGTCACCATGGCGCGGGCGACCTCGACCAGACGCAGCGTGCCGAACGGCAGGTCGCCGGGATAGCGTTCGACGACATCTCCCAGGCCGAGCAGTTGGACGACCTCGCGAACACGAGCCCTCGCTTCGCCCTCAGCTTCGAGGGCAGGGCCGCTCGCGACCGCATGGCTCATGAAGCCGGTTCCGTTCTGCATGTGGGTCGCGACCATCAGGTTGTCGAAGATCGTGAGGCCGGGGAACAACTGGAGAGCCTGGAAGGTTCGAGCGATACCTAGTTGGGCGCGCTCGTGAACCGCCGCATGGGTCACATCCTCACCGCGCAGCGTGATCCGTCCCTCGGTTGGGGTGACGATGCCGGCGATCGAGTTGAAGGACACCGTCTTGCCAGCGCCGTTCGGACCGATCAGTCCGACGATCTCGTTGCGGCGGACCTCCATGGTCACATCGCTGACCGCCGTCAGGCCACCGAAACGGACGGTCACCGCCTCGCTGCGCACGATCAGTTCGCGATCCTCACGACGCGGCGGGAGCTGGGCGGCTACGGCATCGAATTCGTGAGCAACCTCTACGACCTCTGCGTGCCCGTTGCTCGAAACGGCCCGTTTGGAGGGAGCGAGAGCGGTCAACGGGATCTCCTCGAAGGCGACCCTCTCGCGATGCTTCTCGAGCGTCTTACGCATCCGGCGTCGCGCCCAGGTGATGTCGGAGAGGAAGGTATCCATCCAGCGATCCAGCGCCTTCAGGGGTCCGATGAACCAACGCTGGCGGCCAAGGAACTGCGAGAACTGGTTACCTAGCCCTGCGAGCCCGCCCGGGTAGGCAAGCAACACGACCGCGAGCAGGGCGGCCGATACGACCTCTAGATAGCCGGCGAAGATCGGAAGCTCGAGGAAGACCACATCGAGCAGCGCGAACACGACCCCCGCGGCCACGGCACCACCGAGTGAGCGCAGGCCACCGACCACCGCGAACGACACGAACAGCAGCGAGAAGTTGAAGGCGAAGGCGTCGGGGGTGACATTGCGAAGGTCGCTCATGTACAGGCTGCCAGCAGCTCCGGCCAGGAAGCCCGATAAGCCGAAGGCGAGCAGCTTGTATCTGGCGACATCGATACCCAGCGATGCGGCCGCCATCTCGGAGCCTTGGACCGCGAAGAAGGCCCGGCCAGTCTTGGAGTCTCGAAGGTTGGCCGCCGCGATCAGCGCGATAGCCACGATCGCCCACGCCACATAGAACAGGACCGTCGGGTCGGTGAAATCGAACGACGGGATGGTGCCCTCGGCTCCGATGCGAACATCATCGATCCGCGAGTACTTGACGAACCAGGTCTGTCGGAACAGGAACTCGGATGCCATCCAGCTGAAGATCAGCGTCGCGACCGCCAGGAACAGGCCACGCACACGCACGGCGACCGCACCCAAGAACACCGCGAGAGAGACCGCCGCGAGGCCGCCGAGTGGCAGAGATAGCGGGAACGGTATGCCGATACCTTCGGCGACCCAGCCGGTCGCGTAGGCGCCGACGCCGTACAGGGCCGCGTGGCCGAGCGAGATCTGGCCGACCCAACCGATCAGGATCACGAGGGAAGCGGCGAGCAACGCGTTGGCCGCTCCTCGGTTGAGGTTCTGGACCAGAGAGAAGTTGACGAACGGCAGGAACGGAAAGACTATGAACAGCAGACCGCCCAGGATGATCAGCGGACGCTTGGCTTCCTCCAACCCTCCCAGACCTCGTGCGCCGGTCCTCGAGCCTTGAGCGGTCAGCGACTCGCCGCGCACATCGCCGCCGGTGATCTTCTGTCCGCGCATCACCATCGCGACGATCGCCGCTACGGCCAGGAACAGCTGCGGTGCGCCTTCCACCCCATCGAGTCCGATGGCTGGGGCGATCGACAAGGTGATGGCGACCACGACCGACCCGCCGACCGCTCCGAGCATCGAGCCCATCCCTCCCAGCAGGGCAGCGACGAACGCCGGCAGCGCCTGGAGCGACAGCACATAGGGCTGCAGGTTGGTGACCGATGCCAGCAGGATTCCTGAGAAGGCCGCGAGCAGACCTCCCAGGATCCAGGTCATGGCGGTGATGCGATCAGGGTCGATGCCCATGAGCGACGCGGCCCTGCGGTTCTCGGCGGTACCGCGCATGACCAGACCGATGTCGGTCTTGGCGAACAACAAGATCAGCCCGATGGTCATCAGGCCCGCCAGGATGAACAGCCCGATCTCGCCGTACAGGATCGCCGAGAAGCTGACCGAGATGACCTTGTCGGGGAAGATCGCGATCGAGTTCTCTGCGCCGGTTCCGAAGATCTTGGCCGCGAAGGCGACCACCAGACCGAGCGCTGCGACGGTTCCCACCGTCTGGGCGGTCGGGCCTTGGGCACGCAGGGTGCGGACGAAGATCCGTTCCACCAGATAGCCGAGCGAACCGCCTGCCGCGAGGCCGATGATGATCGCGACGGGGATGGGCATGTTCGCCTTCGCGAGTGCGACCAGTCCGAAGAACCCAAGGACCGAGGCGCCGGCGCCGATAGCGATCCGCGTGCTCCTGGGCACGCCTCGCTTGAGGAGCAGGCTGCCGATCAGGGGACCGATGGTGACCGCAGGGATCAGAGCAGCGAGGTAACGGTCAGCGGCGTCGGCTCCGCCGGTCACCATGATCTTGACCACATAGGGTGGGAACATGACCATCGCGCCGTGGGCGAGGTTCAGAACCTTGCTCGCGCGATAGATCATGACGATGCCAACCGCCAGGATGGCGTAGGCACCCATGTTCCCGAGCGAGAGAAGGACGCTGATCCTGACCTCGCCGAGGCCTGGTGCGAGGGCGACGAAGATCGCTAGGCCAACGACTAGGCCCGTCCGAGCACGAGGAGACAGGTTGGTTACACGCGAAGCGAGGCCTCGCATCAGCAGGTCGGATCCTTGATGAATCCGGTCTGTTCATTGGCGAAGTCAGCGAAGGAACCCTGCGCGGTGACCAGACGGAAGGCTTGGGCGCTGCAGTTGGCGTTGCGGTTGCCCGTGGTCCATGACAGCTTCTGGGCGATGTCGTGCTGGAAGGTCTTCGAATTCATGACCGCCGCCAGCCGGGCGCGGGTCAGCTCGGGGCCGACGGCTTTCAGGGCTTCGACGAATACCGTCATCCCGAGGTAGGCGCCCTCGAGGAACTGGTTCTTCACATCGACGGTGGGGGAGACCGAACGAACATCGTTCACATACTCGCGGACCCCGGGGCGGGACTCGAGCGCTCCGATAGGCGGGTTATAGCCGGTCCACACGAGCATGCCGGAACATTTCTCTCCGCAGTTGCGCGCGAAGGTCTCGTTGAACAGCGGCTGGGCACCAGAGGTGATGTCGCCCATCTCGGGTCGTCCGTTGATCCAGGTGAGCGCCGTCTGTGGCTCGAGCAGCAGCGCGACCGCGTCACACTTGCCTGAGCAAGAGGAGTTGAAACTCTGGATCTCTGAGGAGTACGACGCCCTCGCGGGAAGGATGCCCTGGTTCCCGCAGACCTTCGCGCCGGGCAGCTTCTTCACGAACTCGACGAAAGCTTGTTCGCCTTCCTTGCCGAACTTGTAGCGCGTGTCCCAGACGATCCCGAAGCACCGCGCTCCCTTCGAGTAGGCGTGCTTGGCGATGATCCGCATCGTAGAGACGGTCGCGGTCGCAACCGGCCAGACCCACGGATCCTCGTACTGTTGCTTGAGCATCCCGTCGGTCCCGATGACCGGGATCCCAGCCTTGCGGATCTCGCCGGCCGAGATCGCGGCGGTCAGTCCTTCGGAGCTTGGGACGACCGGCAGCGCGAAGTTCTTCTCGGCGATGAAGGTCTTGATGAAACCGAGGCCGCGCGCGGCATCCCAGCCGTCATCGACCAGTTGCAGTTTCAGCAGACGCCCGCAGATGCCTCCCTGCGAGTTGATCTTGCGCACCACCGCGCTCATCCCGGTCGGGGAGTCCCCAAGGAAGGAGGACCCGGGGCCGGATTGGACCACGGTCGAGGCCAGTTTGATCTCGGATGCGGTCACGCCGACATCGGTCGCGCCGCCGTTGCCGCTACGGTTGCAGGTCAGGTTCTTGCCGGATCCTCCGGAGAGCCCGGATCCGTCAGTCGTCCCTCCAGAACCGCCCGAACTACCGCCGGAGTCCGATGGGATGTCGGTGCCCGTGCTAGGGCCGGTCGAGTCGGGGATCCCGGTATCGGGCACACCAGAGTCGATCGGAACCTCGGTCCCGGGAACAGGCCCGCCTGCGCCGCCAGCGTTGGCGAAATCCGGGCTCTCACCAGGCTTGAAGGCTATGAATCCGATGATGAAAGCGAGAGCGACGAGCTTCGTCGCACGCAGGAATCCCACCACTTCTATCTGCTCCCTCTATGTGAGCGACCGCAGGCCTCTGCGGCGTCCCAGCAGGACCGCAGGACCCACCAGCAACAATAAGACGCTAGCCGCCAGACCGGCGTCCTGCCACGAGCGCGACAGGAAAACCGCTCCGCGGAAGATGTAGGTGATCGGCGTGACGATGGTGGTCGGAGGCGATGGCGGCGCCGGTTCCTCGAAGGTCGGCGGGAGGTCGGGCCCACCTGTGATCGAGATCAGGTCGTCGGTCATGTCCCACGGCGGCAGGTCATCACCGAATGTGTCGGTCGGCGTCTCCGGGAAGTTCGGGTTGAGCAGGAAGATGCCGTAGGTGACCGAGGCATCCACGCCGGCGAACTGGAACAGCTGGCGGCCACGACCAAGGGTCGGGTCGTCGCCGTAGAACTGGATCTCGAAGGCGGGGACCTGCGTGGAACCGTCATTGCTGACCGATCGGGAGCCGATCTGCTGGAACCGGTCCTTCTGGATGCTCGCGAGATACCCGCCCGGCGAACCCTGACGGAGTTCACGGTCGGGTTCTGGGATGGAAGCCTTCCCGCGGGCACCCAGGACGCGGTTCATGATCTCGAGGAAGGGGCGGCTCCCCAGTGGCGTTCCGTTAGCCGCACTTGCCTGCTCGGGGGTCTCACTGCAAGCCTTGATCGCACCGTCGATGTTCTGATCGTCATCTCCGTAGTTCAACGGATCTACCGTGCCGATCGGGTAACTGATGCCGTCGCCCCCGTCCACCGGGTTCTGGATGCCTTGAGTGGCGTCGTACAAGGGGTCTCCGACCTCGACCGGATCTGGGTCGGGAGGCAGATCCCCTGCGGGAGAGTCGATCGGGATGACGCTGTATCGGCCAGAGATCTCGGGGATCGAGACGCCGCAGACGCGCCTCTCGAGGCTGGTGCCTGCGGTGCCCGGTCGGCCAGCCGCCCAAGCTTCTGCCTTCGAGTAGGCGATGTCGATCGAGATCCGATCACCGATGGCGATGTCGCGCGCGTAAGCAACCGTCTGCGCAACGAGTCCGCGATCCTCGTCCCGGTACAGCCGCGTGAAACTGCCGACGCTTCCGACCTCGAGCGAGTCGACGCCGGGTGGCAGGTCGTCCACGATCAGCGCGCCCGCGACCGCGTCGGCGTCGACGCGAGACTCGAGCTGACCACAATGCACCTTCGCGTTGTTGTCCTCCAAGGGCTGTGAGGTATCACGGGGCGAAGCAAGGACAGGGTCGAGTTCGGTACCCGTCTGCGTCTGGTCTTGACCACCCACACCGGTCTGGGCTGGAACCGGGTCACGGTCGGCTGGCCGCAAGGTGGTGGTCTTCTCGTCGGTGCCTTCTCCCGAGCATTGCGCCTTGAAGAAAGGCCACTCGGTGCCAAGGATCTCGTCGCCCTGTGACTGACCGTCCCTGTCCTCGTCCTCTGGCAGGAACCGGGGTGGCTCGTCCAAGGCAGCCGGTAGGGGATAAGGATGGCATCGCCCGGACGGTTCGCGAACATCGGCGATGGTACCGCTGTCGGTGGTGGCTGCCGCAGCTTCGGCAGAGGTCAGGTTGGTAGCGAGACTCGCGAAGGGGATCGATCCGAGCGCGAATTCACGATCAGGGGTGCTGCACGGAGACTGCGAATAGTTAGCCACCACGCGCAGGGTCGCACCTGAGACATTCACTCCGATCGGCACGGCACCCAGGACGCCGCCGGCCATGAGGGTCCGGACGCCGTACGCGTGGCCGGTTCCCGTGAAGTTCGCAGAAGTGACGCCCTCTTGTTCTTTGACATCCGTGGTGAAGCGATCGAGGTCGGTCAGTTCGGCGTCCTCGGAGATCGGTACGCGGTCCTCGATGATCTTGTACTCGGTCGTCTCGCTGGCGTGCACGAAGATCCGCGGGAAGCCCGACGGATGAGCGGTGTCGACCGCCAGAGCTAGGTCGGCGTTGGGAACGAAAACATCTTCGTACCGGGTCATCTGCGGGACGGGCGCGCGACGCATGTCCGTTGCGACCAGCGCTGCCGGCTGCTTCTGCGATCCGCGTTCGGTGGCTGCCGCCATCACATAGAGCCGACCCGAGGTCTGGTCGATCCCTGAGACGGTGGGGATCTGAGCAAGCGTCGCAGCAACGATGCCCGTGTAGTTCGAGGATTCGCCGCTGAAGACCCAATAGGTTTCACCCGCAGGGTTGCTGATCCGGAACGCGAGCCGGTCGGTCATCCGGTCAGCCAAGACATCCACCACGGATTGCGGGCCAGGGTATGCGTCCTCGCCGCTGGGTTGACCGTTCTGATCCAGCCGGATGCGCACGACTTGGCCCGTCTGACCCTGCGCATGACAGCCGAGGTAGATGCCGGCGCCCAAGCGTGCCTGGAAGATGGTCAGCGGATAGCGAGACTGGGTATCCAGCGGGTACTTGACCGTGCAGGACTGGATCCGGTAGTTGAAGTCTTGACGACCCGTCTCGGCGTCCCATTGGGTAGCCCACGAGACATACAGGTTGCCTTCCAGCCCTGGCGCCATCGGCTCGGTCCAGAGCATCAGGATCTTCGACCTAGAGCCCGAGATATACGAGGGGACGAACTCCATCGCAACCGGCGTGGGTGCCGCACCGATCGTCTGCGGTAGGCAGGCGGCCGAGGTGCAGACGCCGACATCCTCTGGTCCATCCGGAGAGTCATCTCGGATCTCGACGGCGGCCGTAGGGTCGTTTGCTTCCAGACGGTCCATGGTCCGTATGACGGCCCCGGTTCCGCCGTCGATGGCCACCAACCCGCCGAAGAAGAGGCTCCGCTCTATGTAGGGCAGGTAGAGGATGTTCTCGTCCTCGTCGAGGGCGTGTATGTACTCGATGATCCCCGCTCCACGGTTGGTGAACAGCGGGACCTGAAGGAGGACCTCGTGACGGATCCTGAAGGTGTCGAGATCAACGATCCGGATCAGCGTGTCGATCCCCTCTAGAGGGAAGAACTGATACGCGGTTCGCGCCGGAGGGTTGAGGATCAGGGCGCCAGCCGGGATCGCCGGGCTCGTCTGAGTCCCCTCAGGCTCGGAGTACTTCCAGGTCCCTGCGAAACGCATCTGGTTCTCAGCAGCCTGTGACACCTGGGGGAGAAGACCAGGTACGAGAACCGCAGCGAACAGGGCTGCGATCACCTTCGAGACCGTCTTGTGCGCCATGGGTCGATTGTACCTTCCGGGTCTGATATGGGCGCGGCGCCATGCGGTCTTCCCGCATGGCGCCGCACCATGTACCGCGCTGTTCTTGCCTACTTAGAAAGCAACGATCATGCCCTCGACCTGGAAACCGGTCGTCGGGTCAGTGACGCCGGCGTTGCCTGCGTTACCTGCACCACGCGAGGAGGTGAATCCAACCAAGGTCGAGGTGTAGGTCTTGGGGTCGCCCTTGATCTTGTAGGTAGCTGTTCCCTGGAGTGGGAGGATGGTGGCAGCGGACTGCTCCCAACCAAGGGTCCCTGACGAGGTGTATTCACCGGTCGCTGAGGTGAATACGAAACTTCCGCTTCCGGTCGAGCCACCCGCGTGCGCTCCATGACCTGCGATCGGGCCGGGCTTCAAGCGGCCCGCGAGTCGGGTACCGCAGCCGGGGCCTTCGATCGAGTCGACACACACATTGGTAGGAGGAGTCGTCCCGCCTTGCTTGATCTCGAGCGAGTAAGGGCCGTTCGCGCCTGGACCGACACCCGGGGCGAAGAGACCCTGCTTAGTTGGGGCCCACTTCCCGATCCTGTTACCCGTCGCTGGTCCCCACCACTGCGGGTGCGTGCTCTGGCCGGGATTGACTGCGAGGTCGTGACCCTCGCCGGGGTAGGTGCACCATGCCTTCTTGGCCGCGTCCGTGGTGAACTGCTTGTTGCCGTAATCGTTGCGCTCCTGGACGGTGCGTAGATCGGCAGCTTCGCAGACATTGCCGACACCCTCGGTGACGATCACAGTCGCGGGGACGGCCTGCGCCTGAGCCGGCGCGGTCCCGAAGAGACCGGCGCTCATCGCGAGCGCGGCCGTGATGGCGAGTTTCCGCCGCATGAGGTTCCTCCTTACATGCTGGGTTGGCTCTCAACCTCTGCGCGATAAGTTTCGACGCCGACCTCGCGATTCCTTCCGACCGAACGGACGCGAATCGG
>JBKHYG010000055.1:0-3015 GCA_046565595.1 Actinomycetota bacterium
ACCTCTGGGCCTCGCAACGGATCATCCAGGGCAACCTGGAGCAGTTCGTAGCCGCCCTCTGCCACCACCGCTTGAACGAAGCCGGTGGCTGGCGTCGTCTCTAACGGAGGCAGAGCCATCACCGAACGCAGCGCGGTCACCTCCGGAGATCTGCGAGCGACCGTCACAGCATCGAACACCTCTCCGGGGATGCCGGCGCGGGCGCCGCCCGCGCGCGCCACCAGGTCGGTTGCGGCGAGGAACAGGCCACCTATGGCCTCGACGCGTTCGCGTGCGGTCTGGGCGGCAGGACCGGGCTCGAACTCGAAGCCGCCTTGCAGCATGTTCATCATGGCTTCGGGGTCGCTCAGGTCGGGCAAGCGGTCACCCATGCCGGCCAGATCGATCTCTAGGGCTGCGACTGTCTCGAGGAACGCGGCCAGCCATCTCGTTCGCAGTGTCGTAGCCATGTGGGCAACGGTTCGAGCAGCCAACGACTGCAGGGCAGCTGCCTGCAGGCCCGCACGCTCGTCGATCGAGGCTTCGCGGATATGCCGCCCCAGGGACGCAGGTAAGAGTTCGACCGAGGGCACCTCGGGGATGATGCCGAGATCGCTCCACCCGGTCACGAGGCCTGAAGCCGCACCCACTGCACTGCCTGCCTGGAACGCGAACAGCATCGGTCCAGCGGCCTGCAGAGCCTTGGAGAGTTCCTCGATGGGCATCCCCTCAGGTACGGGGAACGCTTCGGTCAGATCGGTTCCGGCGCTGCGGGCCGCGACGGGTTCCATCAGGGGTCCGAGTCTGGTGCGAGCGGTGCGGCTCCATGACACGGCGCCCAAGGTTTCTGGTTGGGCCTCGGCCACTTCGAGACTGGTCGCGTCGGCGATGAGTCTGCCGGCCAGGTCGAAGGCTTGATCGATCTCTTCCCGAGGGACCGCGTTGGCTCCGGCTCCTTCATGCTGGCTAGCAGCGGCTGCGGCAACCTGTTCTGCCAGGTCCCAGTTGATCGGACCACCGTCCCAACTCATCAGGCGCTGGAGTTCGGCGAACAGCGGGATCTTGCCGAGGAAGTCAGGGTCTTGGCCGAAGTGGTCGCTCACGAGAGACGATGATAGGGAGATGCAGCGCGACCTGCCCTGGTGGGCCGTATCCTCACATCACACATGCCGCGCGACCTAGCTTTGGACCTCGGAACTGCGAACACGCTGGTGTACGCCGAACCTGAAGGGATCGTCATCCGTGAGCCCACCCTGTGTGCGGTGAAGGGCGACAGCGGGGAGGTCGTTGCGTTCGGGGAAGCTGCCTACGCCGCTGCTCAGGCAGATGAACTCCTGCTGATCCGTCCGCTCAGGCACGGCTCGATCACAGACTTCGATGTGACAGAACGCATGATGCGGTTCCTGCTGGAAGATCACCGTGGCGGTTGGCTCTCACAGCCTCGCGTACTGGTCGCAGCCAGCGGCGCCGCGACCAGTGTCGAGCGCAGGGCAGTGACCGAAGCCATCCTTGCTGCCGGAGCGCGGCAGGTCCTGCTGGTGGACGAGACGATCGCGGCTGCGATCGGTGCGGGACTCCCGATCGACGAGCCCGCAGGTACATGCATCGTCGACATCGGCGGCGGTACGACCGAGGTTGCGATCATCTCCCTGGGGGGAGTCGTCAGTTCGCAAGCGACGACGGTGGGCGGGATCGATTTCGATGATGCGATCCTCCGACTGTTGCGCGACGAACATGATCTGGCGGCCACCGAGCGAACCGCAGAACGCATCAAACGCGAGGTTGCTAGCGCCGTTCCGCTCAACGACGAACCAGACCTCGAGATCCGTGGTCGCGATCTTCGAACCGGAGCCCCGAAAGAGGTCCTCGTTTCGGCCAAGCAGGTTCGTCTCGCCCTCGACGACCAGATCGGTCGGATACTCGAGGTGATCCGCGAATGTTTCTCGGTCACGCCACCGGATCTGGCCCAGGATGTCCTGGATCGAGGCATAACGCTGACCGGAGGCGGCAGTCTGCTTCGCGGCCTGGACACCCGGGTGGCTCAGGAGACTCATCTTCCAGTCCATCTGGCTGAGGATCCTCTGAGCACCGTGGCGATCGGAGCCGGTCGCGCGTTGGCGTCGTTGGATCGCCTTCGAGACCTCGGGTTGGTGACTGTGGCGTGAAACGCGCCCTGCTGGCACTGGTCGCGTTCTCGGTGAGCGTCCCGCATACGGGTTTCGCCGCCGGCGATCCCTTGCGTTCGCAGCAGTGGGGCTGGCAGAAGATCCACTCTCAGGCGGCCTGGAAGAAGACCAAAGGCGGCGGGGTTCGCGTCGCTGTCGTGGACACCGGCATCGATCTGGAACACCCAGACCTGGTGGACCGCCTACTACCGGGCAGAGATTTCGTCGAACCGGGAACGAATCCGCAGGACCGCCATGGGCACGGAACCTTGGTGGCCGGCATCATCGGCGCCACGGCCGACAACTCGATCGGCATCTCTGGGGTCGCCCCGGAGGTGCGACTGATCCCGGTGCGGGCTCTCGGTGCGGACGGGCGCGGAGATGCTGGGGATGTTGCCGATGCGATCGATTGGAGCGTGCAGGCAGGCGCCGAGGTGATCAACCTCTCGCTGGTCGATGAGAGCGGGGGAACCACCGGGATCGGCGGGGTGTTCAGGGACCGGCGGGTTGAGAACGCGATCTCGCGTGCGGCCTCGAAGGGCATCGTCATCGTGATCGCTGCCGGCAACGACGACGAGGGCGGGAACGCCCAGACCTCCTACGACGCCACGGATCCCGGCGTGATAGTCGTTGGCGCGTCGACCCGAGCCGACCGCCGCGCGGCCTACTCCAACTATGGATCTGGGCTGGACATCCTGGCCCCTGGTGGCGGTAGTGCAAGCGATCCGGGCGAGAGTGGTTGCACGGTCGATAACGGCATCGTCAGCACCTGGTGGTCTCCAGGTTCCTCGGGGCCCCGGTACGGGGCTTCGTGTGGCACCTCGATGGCGACCGCGTTCGTCAGTGGCGTCGCCGCGATGCTGGTGGAACG
>JBKHYG010000056.1:0-4803 GCA_046565595.1 Actinomycetota bacterium
GAACTGGACCCCGAGTACATCATCCCGAGCGTCTTCGACAAGCGGGTCATGCCGTCGATAGCTGATGCAGTCCGCGAGGTTGCCCAGGCCGAAGGTACCGCCCAGGTGCGCTCCGGGGGCTGACCGCAAGGTGCGTTCTGTAGGAGTCGACCGACCACGGTCCGGATCTCGGATGATCAGGCAGGTTTTCGAGGTGCTGTGTCGAACCCCCAGACCATGAAGTCCTCCCGCCTGCTCATGGCTGCGATGCTCCTGACCGTGATGACCCCAGCGGATGCCGCGGATGCGACCACTGTCGTCTATCGAGAGTCCGTCGATGTGGTCTTGAACGCCATCGACGGCTCCAACTACGCCGATGTGTTCATGCAGGCGACCATCGTAACCACGATAGACAGCAGCGGTGTAAGCGTCGTGCGCTCCACGCAGGGGATAGCGACATCTTGCATCGGCCAGGCCGGTTGCAACTTCTACAGCGTCAACGGCGTCCGGACAGAACAGCAGGTCAGTTCGGAGCCGCTGATGAACTCGTTCTCGATCTCCTTCGACGACTCCGGAGTGTCAGTAGACCTGCTCCTTCGCGAGCCATCCGACTTCGTGGCCAACTGTGTCTCCGCGGGATGTGTGAACCCCAACTTCTGGTACACACCTGGCACGGTTCATGTTGGGCCCGCAGTGAGCCAAGGCTATTCCCGCGGGAATTACACCAGTGCCCAAGGAACCATCCTGGGGGTGCCGGTGACCGGGGGAGGCGCGTACGCCAACGCCTCGGTGTCGGTGCGCTCCTCGACCTCAGCCGGTTTGCCCTAACACCCGAGCGCAGGTTTACTCCCACTCCACGAAACCACCATCAAGGAGTGAGCTCGATGCGCGCACGCCGTTCATGCATGTCGGTTCCTGGCTCTAGCGAGCGCTTCCTCGCAAAGGCTGCAGGCGTCCCCGCCGACCAGATCTTCTTCGACCTAGAAGACTCCGTCGCTCCTAAGGAGAAGGCTGCCGCGCGTCAGAAGGTGATCGACGCGGTCAACGGAAGCGATTTCGTAGCTCCTACGCTGGTCGTCCGCATCAACGGCGTGTACACCGACTGGTGCTACCGGGACATCATCACGATCGCAGAAGCGATCGGCGCCAAGATCGACTGCCTGATGATCCCGAAGGTCGAGTACCCAAGCGATGTCGTCTTCGTCGACAAACTCCTGACGCAGATCGAAGGCACCATCGGCCTCGAGAAGAAGATCGGCCTCGAGGTGCAGATCGAGAGCGCGCTCGGTCTACAGAACATCAACGAGATCGCGAGAGCCTCGAGCCGTATCGAGGACCTGATCTTCGGCCCCGCGGACATGAGCGCATCGCTTGGTCTGCCGACGGTCACCGCGGGCGCCCCGATACCCGGATACGAGGACCTCGACCACTTCCACTATGTGTTGACCCACATCAACATCGCGGCGCGGGCCAACAACCTGCAGTCCATCGACGGCCCGTTCCTGCTGATCCGAGACCTGGACGCCTTCCGCAAGGCGGCGATGCGCGCGAAGGCGCTCGGTTTCGACGGCAAGTGGGCGCTGCATCCAGACCAGGTGACGGTCCTGAATGAGGTCTTCACGCCCACCCAGGATGAGTACGACAAGGCCGAGTGCCTGCTCGAGTATTACCAGCAGGCCACAGAGGTCGAAGGCAAGGGCGCGGTCATGTTCGGTAAGGAGATGATCGACGAGGCCAGCCGGAAGATGGCAGAAGTCACCGTAGCTCGAGGACGCGCCGCTGGCTTGGGGCGCGAGAAGAAGGTGGAAGACTTCCTCGCCGAAGGCTGATCGATGGGCATCCGCGGGCTGATCGAAGGCGTGGGCGCTTGATCGAAGGCCGAACCGGTTTGCTCCTGGGAGCCTGCGGGTAGGTTGTGTCTCATGCCCGCCTCACGCTTAGCGCTTGCCGCCATCGCCTTCCTTACAGCCTGCTCCTCTGTAGCCGTAGAAGAGCCCGCATCGGGCCCTTCGACGCCAGCGGGATCGCCTACCCAGGAAGCCACCTCCGTACCCGGTGAGCCGAGCCAGGCCGAACAGTCGATCTCGATAAGGCGTGTCGAGACGGGATTGAACAACCCCGTCGCGATCGCCTTCCGCCCGTCTGCTACGCCGGCATATGTGGTTGAGCAGGCTGGCCGGATCATGGCCCTGCGAGACGGTTCCTTCAAACCCTTCCTAGATATCCGCGGTCGCGTCTTGGACGGGGGAGAGCGCGGCATGCTCGGTCTCGCCTTCGACCCGTTCTTCGGCAAGAACCGCTTCCTGTATGTCATGTACACCGACGGCCAAGGCGACCTGCGGGTCTCGAGGTTCAAGGCGTACTCGCACCGGAAGTCAGCCAACTATCGAAGCGAAGTCGTGCTGATGGACATCCGCCACCGACAGTACGCCAACCACAACGGCGGACAGTTGGCGTTCGATCCCGACGGGTTCCTGGTCATCGCGACCGGAGACGGAGGAAGCGGCGGCGGGCCCAACGGATACGCGCAGTCGAAGACCTCGCTCCTTGGCAAACTCCTGCGCATCGCGCCCAGGGCCAAGTGTGGCAGCCGCAACTATTGCGTTCCCGCGAAGAACCCATTCGTCGTCAACGGCCAGCGGAGTCCGATCCTTCATTGGGGCCTTCGTAACCCGTGGCGTTTCTCGTACGCACCCGATGGGCGGCTGTTCATCGCGGATGTCGGACAGGATGCTCGCGAAGAGATCTCGGTGGTCGGCGCCGGGGTCAGAGGCAAGAACCTCGGTTGGGATTGCCGCGAAGGAACGCTGAACACGGTGGGCAGCTACGGTGGTTCATACTGCAGCGGTCGCACCTTCCTTCCTCCCGTCCACGAGTACAGCCCGACCGGCGGGCGATGCGCGATCGTCGGTGGCTACATCGTGGGCGACGGTGGGACCTTGGACGGGCGCTACCTCTTCGGCGACTACTGCTCCGGAGAGATCTTCTCGCTGCGCCAGTCAAGCGGGGATTGGGTCGCCAACGAGATCGCGGACCATGGCGGCTTCATAACCTCGTTCGGGCGTGCCCCCGACGGTCGGGTGTTCTTCGTGGATTCAGCGGGTGGCTACTACCGCGTCATGAGTTAGGGAGGCAGCCTGGGGCCGTCGTCTGGCGATACGCCAGTTCAATCGCGCATAGTCCAGATCTCGGTTCGAAGGGTCCCTTCAGGCTCGGCTAGCCTCGCCGCCGAACCTCGAAAGGAGCCTTGATGTCGTTCGCTCAACTGTCGCCCGAGCACCAGGAGATGGTGTCGCTGGTCCGCGAGTTCGTCGAACGCGAGGTCATCCCCGTCGCCGACGAGATGGAACACGCCGATGAGTTCCCAGATAAGCTCGTCGAGCAGATGAAGGAGATGGGCCTGTTCGGGCTCATGATCCCCGAGCAGTACGGGGGCTTCGGCGTCCCTCTGACCGTCTATGCCAGCGTGATCGTTGAACTCGCTCGCGGTTGGATGAGTCTGGCGGGCGTGCTGAACACGCACGCGATGATCAGCTGGATGATCGCAACCTTCGGCACCGATGATCAGAAGCAGCGTCACCTCCCTGGCATGTGCACCGCCGAGCCTCGAGCCAGCCTGCTGATGAGCGAACCGCACACGGGCAGCGATGTGCAGGCGATCAAGACCCGCGCTATCAAGGACGGCGACGACTACATCATCAACGGTCAGAAGATGTGGGTCACCAACGGCCTGCGTTCGGGTCTGTGCATGACGCTCGCCAAGACCGCCGATACCGACCCGCCGTACAAGGGCATGTCGATGTTCATCATCACCAAGGACCCCGGCGCCGAACGCACCGGCGGCGTGATCGTGGGCAAGAACATCCCGAAACTCGGGTACAAGGGCGTTGAGACAACCGAGGTGGCTTTCGACGATGCGCGGGTCCCCGCCGCCGAACTGTTGGGCGGCGAGGAGGGTCAGGGTTTCATCCAGAACATGGCCGCGATCGAGATCGGCCGCGTGAATGTTGCGGCGCGTGCGATCGGCGTTGCGACCCGAGCCTTCGAAGAAGCGATCCGCTACTCGCAGGAACGCAAGACCTTCGGCAAGCCGATCAGCCAGCATCAAGCCATCCAGTTTCACCTCGCCGAGATGGCGACCAAGATCGAAGCCGCGAAGGCCCTCATGTACAACGCTGCCGCTGCCAAGGATCGCGGCGAGCGCACCGACCTCGAAGCCGGCATGGCGAAGTTCTACGCCAGCGAGATGTGCCAGCAGGTCGTCATCGACGCGATCCGGGTCCACGGTGGTTATGGATTCAGCAAGGAGTACACCGTCGAGCGCCTGTATCGCGACGCGCCCTTCTTCCTGATCGGTGAGGGAACCAGCGAGATCCAGAAGGTCGTCATCGCCAAGGCCCTGCTCAAGAAGTACGCCATCTAGGAGGTAAGTGAGCACATGGGAGAAGCACGCCCGTTCGGCCGTTACTACGAGGACTTCGAGATCGGCGATGTGTACAAGCATTGGCCGGGCAAGACGGTGACCGAGTACGACGATCACCTGTTCTGCATGATCACGATGAACCATCATCCCCTACACACCAACCTGCACTACGCCGAGACCCAGACCCACTTCAAGAAGAATGTCGTGGTGGGCAACCTGGTCTACTCGCTGGCGTTAGGTATGAGCGTGCCGGATGTCTCGGGTCGAGCGATCGCGAACCTCGAGGTCGAGTCGCTTCAGCACAAGAAGCCCTTCTTCCACGGCGACACCCTGTACGCCCAGACCCTCGTGCTAGACAAGGCTGAGTCAAAGTCGAAAGATGACCGAGGGATCGTCACCGT
>JBKHYG010000057.1:0-1890 GCA_046565595.1 Actinomycetota bacterium
GGTAGCCCAGCTCAGGGCCGCGCGCGCCAGACCTTGTAGCGGCCGTTATCTGCCAGACACTTGACCTGTCCGTAGTGCTCGCGGAGTTCGCGGTCATAGGGCAGGAACCCGTTGGCGACGATCATCAGCTGGCCGTCGGGGGACAGGTAGTCGCGGGCCTCTCGCATAAGAGCCTTGGCCGGATCGGTCGTGGTCCTCAGGCCTTCATGGAAGGGCGGGTTCGAGACGATCAGGTCGCACAGGTCGTCAGGCTCAGAGTTGCCGTGACCCTCGATGACGGTGCCCCAGCCCAGCGAGACCCCGCCGAGAGCGTTGCGAGAGGTGGTCCGGATCGTCGCTTCGACCGCGAAGGCGTCCGCGTCGAAGCCGCAGGTGGTGAAGCTGCGCCGCGCTAGGAAGGCCGTCAACACGCCGCAGCCGGTTCCAAGATCCATCGCGTGCACCCCGGTCGGCGGCAGGTGATCCATCAGCAGGGCAGTGGCGGGATCCAGACGGCCCGCCGCGAACACCCCCGGGAACCAGGAGCAGAGCAAGGGGCCATCAGGGGTCGCTACTTCGGCGGTGGTCTCGAAGGTATCCAGATTGAACGGCTCTCTCCGCGAGGTCCGGATCATCGCGGCCTTGTGGTGCGCCTTCGAGCCGAGGCGAGCGACCTCCCCGAACATCTCGAGTTCGCTCAGGGCTCCGCCCGCGCCCCGGTTGGGAGCCACCAGGATCAGGCTGCCACCGACCTCCAGCAGGGAAGCGCATAGGAACAGCATCATCCGGAGGCGGTCGCGGCTCTTCGGCGCCATCAGGACGACGGTGTCGAAGGTCTCGCGGATCTGCCAAGGCAGCCCGAAGTCCCTGCCTGGCCCGCCCAAGCCTGGGGGTATGACCGTGTACGAGAACCTGGCCTCTGGAAGCGAGGCCTGGAACTCCGGATCGTGCAGATCGAAGACAGACAGCCGTCCCGGATCATCAGGCAGGGCGGCTTCGACGGCTCTGGCCGGATCGGTCATCTGGTCTTCAAAGGCGGCAGTTGGCCCAGCAGTTCGCTGGTCGAGTCCGCCACCTGGCGGATGGCCTCCTCGAAGGCGTCTGGAGCAGCCGACGGCGGGTTCCGAAAGCCGCTCACCTTGCGGATGAACTGCCTGGCGGCGGCCTCGATGGCCTCCCGGTCGGCGGTCCCTGTTGGGGTACGGAGTCGCTCGATGCTTCGACACATAGCCCCTGATGGTAGCGATGCGCTCGTATGGGTCAGTCTCTGTAGACTCTCCGGCTCCATGAGTGCCGAGTTCGCGTCCGTCAAGCCCTCTGAGACCATCAAGGGCGTCTATTTCATCCACCCGCAGCCGATCCACGACGATCGTGGCCGGTTCCTGGAGATCTACAGGACCGAGTGGGTACCAGGCGCGAAGCCGATGGTCCAGAGCAACCGCAGCCTGTCCAAGGCAGGAGTGCTGCGCGGCATGCACTACCACCTGTTCCAGGCCGACTATTGGTACTTCACCGGCGGTGAGGTCACCGTTGCCCTCTACGACAACCGTGCCTCCAGCCCCAGCGCCGAGAAGAGCGAGATCTTCACGGTCAAGGACGGCGAGGACCTCGGCATCTACATCCCGCCGGGTGTCGCCCACGGCTTCTATGCGGTCAGCGAAACCAGCCTGGTCTACATGGTCGACCAGTTCTTCGACGGTACCGACGAGCTTGGCATCTATTATGACGATCCGGCGCTCGGCATCACCTGGCCCTTCGAGGAAGAGCCGATCCTGAGCGATCGGGACAAGAACCTGCCGCTGTTGATCGACATCGCAGACGAGAACATCCCCTTCTAGGAGGCTCCTACCGAGCAGCGTCCCGTGCATCGTTTCGCAGAAGCCCTCTCGACAGGGCGAGTGCTCATCTTCG
>JBKHYG010000058.1:0-5553 GCA_046565595.1 Actinomycetota bacterium
AGCGCGTCTATCTGGCAGCTCCGAGGCCCTCCAGTGACCGACCAGCATCCCATCCCTCTCATCGCGAACATCTCGCGCGGTTCCATCTCCACGCACACCGCGGCCGGGTTCATCACCTCCCTCCGCGAGCAGATCGTCTCCCACGTCCTGCTGGTCGAATCCGGCCCCTACCTCGACATGGGGCGCAACAAGGCGGTCGGGAACGCGCTCACCCTGGACTCGTGGGACTGGCTCCTGTTCATCGACAGCGACATCGAGTTCGCCCCCGACGACATCCGCACCCTCCTCTCGCCCTACTCGTCCTCCTTCCACTCCCATCCTCTCGACCCAACTCTCCTTCCAGTGATCGGGGGCATCTACGTCAACCCGTTCGATGACGGTGGGGTGCCCGGTGAGGAGGAAGGTGAGGGCAACGTTGGCCCGGTCGCGTACGAGTGGGTGGAGCGTGACGACCTCCCCGGCATGGACGGCTCCCCGACCTGGGCGTACCGTCGCCTGTCGCGTCGAGCCCTCGCGGCCCTGCCCCCGCATCCGCAGGCCGGCGTCGTCTCGAGGATGATCTGTGAGGTGGGCGCCTTGGGCACCGGCTTCCTCGCCATCCATCGCTCGCTCCTCGAGAAGATGCAGGCCACCTTCCCCGCGCCCCTCCCCTGGTTCGATGAGCCGGTCGTCAACGGCGTCCACATGGGCGAGGACATGGGCTTCTGCCACCGCGTCATGTGCATGGGCTACCCTGTCCTCGCCAACCGATCCTGCACCGTCCTTCACCACAAGACGGTGAAGCTGCACTAGGAGACTCCCGCCATGGCCCTGTCCTTCTCCCTGGTTCTCCGAGCCAAGATCGACCAGCAGTTCGTGACGATCACCAACGTCACCCTGGACAACGCCTACCCCACCGGGGGTGAGTCGATCTCGGCCAACAACGTGGGCCTGTCGACCATCTCCGCGCTCATCCCGCTCGGCTCTCCCGGTGGCGCCACCTACGAGTGGGTCTCAGCCAACTCCAAGCTCAAGGCGTACTACGCCGACTACGACGCGGTGGCCGATGGTCTGCTGATCGAGGTGACCACCGGGTCGAACCTCCTCAACGCGGTGGTGGTGCCGGTGCTGGCCATCGGGATCTAGGGTCCAGCACCCTCCTCCGCGTCCCCCCCCGTCCATCTCCCAGGGAAGGCAGCTCCCATGTCTCAGCAGCAGGGTCTCTACCACTTCGACGCCCAGGGTGGCATCGACCAGAACATCCCGGTGCGGGTGGTGAACCGCTCCGACCAACCCATCACCTGGAAGTACGCGCGCCAGAAGTACGTGCTCCAGCCCAACGTCCCCACCTTCGTGCCGTATCTGGCCATGGTGATGTATCTGGGCGACCCTCGCGCCATCGACCGTCCGGGACGCCCGATGCACGAGCAGTACCGGCGCAACGAGTACGCGCGGCTTCGGGTGCTGCACGGGGTCTACGAGGACGACACCAAGTGGGAACGGGTGCCGCGCGTCGAAGCCTTCCCCATCGACAGCGACATCCCGTTCCCCACGGTGATGGCCGACCCCGATGGCGTCTCGCTCTCCGAGGAGAAGCAGCAGACCTCGCAGGTGTCGTTCCTCCAGACCCAGATGGAGCAGATGGCCAACCAGATGCGGGTCATGCAGGCGCAGCTCGCTCAGGCCCAAGCCGAGCAGGGGGCAACCATCGCAGCCGGGATCCCCGATCCGGCCGACCTGGACCGGCAGGCCACCACCTCACGTTCGATCTCCCCGGAGGAGGCCGGCGTCGAGTCGATGGTCGGTGCCTCACCCACCCGTCGAGCCCCGGTCGCCAAGACCCGGCCCAAGTCGGGTGAGGGTCCAGAGGTGACACGCGATGCCTGAGACGGAGGTGAGGGAGCAGCCGCAGCCCAAGGCCGCGTCCCGGGTGAAGAAGTCCGACCCCGCCCCCTCACCCCCCGAGTCCCCCGAACCCTCCTTGTTCGCCCGTCGCCTCTCCCGACTCGAGCAGATCTCCATCCTCCTGCGCCACGCGTACCGCGACCATGCCCGGTGCCTGGAGGCTGAGAAGCGTCAGAAGGCGACCCTCTACCTCACCTCCGAGGCGCGCAGTCACGGGGAGCGCGAGGGCTACGCCTCGGCCAACGCGGTGGACCTCTCGGCTGAAACCCTCATCGTGAAGGCCGAGATCAGCGCGCTGGAAGAGGAACGCGACTTCATCAAGTTCTGCATCGAATACGACGCGGGAGAGTAGGGGTAGGGATCATGGCTGAGCTCCGCATCATCTCGCGCGAAGAAGCCGGCCTCGTCCCTCCTCGCTACCGCAATCTCATCTCTACCCCTTCCCCTCGCCTCTGGCTCCACCATTCGGCCGGTGCTCTTGACGCTGGCGGCAACGGGGTGTGGTGGGACGACGTGCGCGGCATCCAGGACTTCCACATGCGCCCCAAGAGCCAAGGGGGCAGGGGGTGGTCTGACATCGCCTACAGCTTCCTCGTCGGCGGTGGTCAGGTGTTCGAGGGACGCGGTGCAGGGATCGCTGGTGGCCACACGGCCGGCGACAACACCTCCTCCCACGCCATCTGCCTCATCGGGGACTACACCTGGATGGTCCCGAAGCAGGAAGATCTCGAGGCGATCGCCTGGCTCATGGCGCACGGGAAGGCGCAGGGCTGGTGGGGGGACCTGACCGGCCCGCATCGTGACGCCCCCGGGGCGCAGACCGCGTGCTGTGGGACCAACCTCATCGCGTGCATCCCTGATCTGCGACACATGGCCACTGAGGGGTCGTCCACTTCGACTCCCACTCCTACCCCTATCCCGTCCGAGGAGGACGACTTCATGGTCATCATCACCGCCCCCAACCGCCCTCCCCGCCTCTACGGCTACGGGGGCACCTTCGTCCCGGTCAGTAAGGCCACCACTGACAACGCCCGTCTCGGCGGCATCCGGTCGATCCATCTCGCCACGAACGAGTACGACAAGCTGCTCTCCCAGGTCATCGCCCTCCTTCACGATTCCGATGTTGTCGAGGCGATCGAAGGAATCTCAGACAGCGACGACCTCGCCACCTAAGATGAGGTTTCATGGTTGAGCTTTCCCGCGCAGACCGGTGGCACGCTCGCTACAACATCGAGCGACCAGACCACCTCAAGCTCCTCATCTCTGAGGTCGGGGATGATCTGGACGACACCGAGAGGATCGTGGAGGCGTTCAAGAGCGAGGTCGCCAAGGTGAAGGGGATCCTGTTCGGCATCCTCGTCTCCACCACCACCGGAATGATCCTGCTCGCCGCCAACCTGTTCACTGGCCAGCTCTGATGCCCACCGTCTGGCGTGATCGCCTCTTGTCACCCAAGATCACCAATGCCCTTGGTTGGATGACCCTCATCGTGGTGATCCTGGTCGCGGTCATCAGCGCGGCCTACTTCCCGAACATCATCACTCGAACCAACGAGGTGCGCGACGGCAACATGCTCGATTCCTGTCGGGCCTTCTATTCGGCTGAGGTCACCAACCGCCGTACACGGTTCGATGTGGCCCGCTCGCAGCGAGACGACGCCCTCTCGTTCGTTGATCTCCTCACCAACGAGATCACCGAGGAGGTGATCTTCGGGGAGGACGAGGCCCGCATCACCGAGCTTCGCGCGCTTCTCCCTGGCGCCCGTGACGCGGTGGTCGACGCCAACGTCCGAGTCCGTGCAGCGACCCGCGACCTGAACGAGGCGAACGCTACCTTCCAGGACAAGGTGCTGCTGTCCCGCACCGATCCAGTCGCCTTCATCCAAGAGTGCAAGGAGCAGGTCCCATGACCACAACCACTTCCCGATCCCTCTCCCCGGTCCGCAAGGCCATCGCGCAGCTCCTCACCGGGATCGTCACCTGGGCGACTGCGGTAGTCGTCTCTGAGCCCGGTCCCATCTCCGCGTCGGAATGGGTGGTGCTGCTCGGCTTCGCGGTGGGTGCCTTCCTGGTGTGGCTGATCCCGAACGATCCTCCCGGCACCCCGCTCACCTTGGCCCGTCTGCGGTCTGGGGCAGGCGGGTATGCCGGACAGGTGAGCTACGGACTCCTTATCGTCATCCTGCTCATCGTCGTCATCTTCCTGCTCACGGGCGTGCTCGGGTAGTACCACCCCTCCTTCTACCCGGTCGAGCGTGACCAGCCCCCCCTGGCGCGCTTGACCGGGTAGTACCCTGCCCCTCATGCCTCGCGCCGATGACATGGAGTGGATCGAGTTCACCGACTTCTCGCCGGGGATCTTCTCCAACAACAACCTGGCCGGTGGGGTCGAGGTCACCTCCACCAACCCGGCCATGGCGCAGGAGACCGGCACCTACCGCTGCATGGCGCTTCCCACGGGAGGGCTTGGGCCACTGCCCCGTCTCAGCGCTTCCTACAGGTTGACCACGATCCCCGAAGGCGGCAACGGGTACACCTATCAAGTGGCCGGCTTCGGCACCTGGGGGCGGATCCTCAACTCCCCGGTGGCAGACGCGTCGAGCGTGCAGGTCGAGGCACACATCGCCGTCTACTACGACTACCCGGACGGCTTGGGCACCTATACCGCCAAGTGGAACTGGCTACGAGAGCGACTCTTCGACACAGCGGTGGGGACCGAGACGATCCTCAACAAGTCCCTTGCCACGACCGGCAACTCGAATGCTCGCTACACCTACTTCCTCAAGACGCGCATGAACCCGGTGACTCCCACCTCGGTCGGTACCCCGGTGATGGTGTGCATCGGGTCGCGAGTGGCCAATAACGACATCATCGTGTCGAGGGCCTGGCCCGACCCCTCAGCGGCGTCGACCAACGGCACCATCATCGTAGGAGACGCAGGCGAGGCAGACCCCTACGTGGTGGCCGCCGCGCACCAGGGGCGGATCGTGCTCGCCGCCTTCCAGACGTTCAGCCATGGTGTCGACGCGTCGCTCGTCACCAACGAGAACTTCTACTGGACCGACACCAACGACAACACCCTCGTGTCGGTTGATCCGGCCCAGTTCGTCCCTGAGCTCGACCAGTCGATCAGCGACATGGCCCCCATGTCGGCCAACATGCTCTTCGTGGTGAAGTGGTACGGCGGCGGCTACGTGCTCCAGGGGGATCTCAGCGATGTGACGGTGGTGCAGCTCCCCAACATCCCGTGCCCGGATGGCTCGGACTACGTGCGAGGGGTGAACACCTCCAAGGGCTTCCTCTACTCGGCCGGCAATGCGGGCATGTACCTGTGGAACGGTGGGGACGGTGCCGAGCTGGTCAGCGGTCAGCTCGAGGGCAACTTCGCTGTGGGCGACAACTTCATCTCTGGTCCTAACGGCCAATGCGACCGTTGGATCGACAAGGTGCTGGTTCCCCGCAACTGGATGTTCGACACCGAGCGTGGAAGCTGGTGGCGCATCGAGGACCCCTCTGTTGTCGACATCCGCTTCTGGTCGACCACCTCCTACACCTCCTATGCCCTGGGCGCCGAGACCAGCTTCACCGATGCTGCCCCCAAGTTCATGCACCTGTTCCGCTATGACGATCTTGCCTACTCCTACTCCTGGCAGTCCCATCCGCTCTGGGT
>JBKHYG010000059.1:0-44529 GCA_046565595.1 Actinomycetota bacterium
ATGATCGACGCCTTCCGTTGCGAACGCGATCTGATTGCGGAGATCTGCGAGACGGTTGTTGACCGGAGTCGCCGAGAGCATTAGCACACGGGTTCGTACGCCCTCCTGGACGATGCGACGCATGAGACGGTCGTAGCGGGTCTCGATCCCGGCTCGGGGAGTCTTCTTGTTCCGGAAGTTGTGGGACTCGTCTATGACGACCAGGTCGTAGTTCCCCCAACTGACATGCTCGAGATCGATCTCGCCGCTCGAGCCTTTGTCGCGGCTGAGATCAGTGTGATTCAGGATGTCGTAGTTGACACGGTCGTCCGCGAGGGGGTTGCGGCGGTCGTTGGCGCGATACAACTGCCAGTTATCCCGAAGACGCTTCGGCGCGAGTACGAGGACGCGATAGTTACGCAGTTCGTGGTACTTGATGACGGAGAGCGCTTCGAAGGTTTTCCCGAGCCCGACACTGTCGGCGATGATGCAGCCGCCGAACCGGTTCAACTTGTCGATCGCGCCGACCACGCCGTCCCGCTGGAACTTGTACAGCTTCTGCCAGACCTTGGTTTCTCGGATGCCGGTCGCGGACCGAACGACCTCCTCTTCGTCGAGTCCTTCTCCCTGCCGACTGAAGATCGCGTCAAGCACCGCGGCATAGATCGAGGCGGGATCTCGGTCCTTGCCGATGATGTCGAGGGCGGAGAGCAGCGACTTCTCGGCCTCATCTGATGGGGGAAGGTTGTCCCAGACCTGATCGAACCACACGGCCAGCGCGTCGACCTCATCGGGGGACTCAGCCAGACGTGTTAGCGCGAGGCGATTCCCTGGCGCGAGACCGAGGCCCTCGCTGGTCAAGCCGACACCGCCGTCCAGCGCCTGCTTGGGCTGGTCGCCCCGGACCACCATCGCGCCTTGAGGCACAACGGCTTCGGCGGCCCGGACGCTGGCCGTGTCCTCGATCCAGTCCCGGAATCGGTTAGCCAGCCACCGTGCTCGCAATTGGTTGCGAGCAGAGCGGTCGGCGACGGTGCCGAGAAGGTAGGTGTGGCTGATCCCGCCGGGAATGACAAGCCTGGCCTCGGCGAGTCGGTCCAGCGGCTTCAGGAGAGCGTCGAAGGCGAACAGAGACAGCGCGGGCGACAGCAGATCGAGACGGTCGCCCTTCTCGATCCCCTGGTCGAGGAGGTCCGCAACCCTCTCGCTCCCCCCGATACCGACGATCCTCACGACCGGAAGGCTACCGACAAGGTGGGACGCATTGCCGTCCGCGCTAAGGACACTCGTTCGCGGCGAACAGCGCCCTATCGACCTCGCGCAGTCGGTTCGCGTCTGGTGTTCGGCTGTCTCCCTCTTCTACGACACGATCGGCTCAGCCCCGGCGGTCTCGCCCCGCCGCTCCCCCGGAGGCCTCGCCCCCAACACCACCGCCCCCGCGATGATCACGGCCCCCAGCGCCAGTTGCCCGGTGATCGGCTGATCCAGCAGCACGGCGCCAAGGGTCGCGGCCACGACGGGCATCGCGGTGATCCCGTAGACGGCCGCCGAGGCGGTCCACTCGTGCACCACATACAGGAACAGCCAGAACAGTCCGATCGAGCCGATGGTGCACAGCCACGCGAGCGCCAGCCAGGTCGCACGCTCATCGGGAAGGCTCCAGGTCTCTCCCGCGACCAGCGACGCCACCAACAGGAACACGCTGCCGACCCCCATGCCGTAAGCGTTCATCTGGATCGGATGCACCTTCGGAATCGCCTTCGCGATCACGGTCGCACCGCCAGAGGAACTCGCGCCCGCAAGTGCGGCGAGCACCCCGCCGACAGGAAGCGCTCCTCCCAGTTTGCCGGCCGATAAGACCGCGATACCAGCGACGGCCAGCGCTCCGGCTGCGAGTCCTCGAGGAGTGATTTTCTCTTGCCCAGCTGCCGCGGCGATCATCAGCGTCAGTAGCGGCACGCAGGCGAGGACGGTCGCGACCGTGCCCGCTCCCAGATCCAGCAGCGCCACATACAGGAAGGCGTAAGCGGACCCGAACCCGATCAAGCCGTAGAAGCTGGCGACCTTCTTCTGTCGAGCGTCGAGGCGCGGAAGCTTCTTGATGCGAGCGAGCAGGAAGAACAGCATGCTCGCCACCGTGAAGCGCAGCATCGCTCCGAAGAACGGCTCGAGTTCGCGGTTCGAGAAGGTGACCGCGACATAGTTCGAGCCGCCGAAACAGACCGCGCCCAGGAACGCGATCCGGGCAGCAACATCGGAGTTAGCCACAGGCCCTGAACCTACGCCCGGGAGGGGTCGAACCCGGTCGACTTGGATGCCCGCGACCATCTCCGGCCAGGTTCGGCCGGCTAGTCGTAACCTGGGAACCCATGACCGCCGAAGTTCTCGCCAGGTCCGCCGCCGCGATCGCGGCGGTCATGTTTGCGACCTGGCTGGTCTCGATCGCCTGGAAGGATGTCTCGATCGTCGATCCGGTCTGGGGTCTCGGCTTCGTCGTCGCCACCTGGACCGCCTACATCGTCGGCCCCGCGCCGGTCGAGCGAGCCCTCCCCATCGCGATCATGGTCACCCTGTGGGGTCTGCGCCTGTTCGGCTACCTCGCCTGGCGAAAACGCGGCGAACCAGAAGACTTCCGCTACCAACAGATGCGCGCCAAACGCAGCAACTTCCCCATCTCGAGCCTCTGGATCGTCTTCGGCCTGCAAGGGGTGCTGATGTGGATCGTGTCGCTACCGGTCCAACTCGCCCTCGCCTCACCCGAGACCGACCGCTTCTATCCGGTCGTCATCCTCGGGGTTGCGCTGTTCGCCGTCGGGCTGTTCTTCGAGACCGTCGGCGACCTGCAGCTCGCCCGCTTCAAAGCCGATCCGAGCAACGAGGGCCAGGTCATGGACCGCGGCCTGTGGCGATACACCCGCCATCCCAACTACTTCGGCGACTTCTGCGTCTGGTGGGGCCTGTTCCTGGTCAGCGCCGAGGTCAACGAAGCCTGGCCCGGCATCATCGGGCCCGTGGTCATGAGCTTCCTGCTGCTCAAAGTCTCCGGCGTCGCCATGCTCGACAAGGCCATGAAGGACCGCAAGCCCAAGTACGCCGACTACATCGCGCGCACCAACGCCTTCTTCCCGGGGCGGCCGAGAAACCCCTAGTCGCGATAGCAGCCTCCGTTTAACAAGGCTTCATCCCTTGCGCTTGTTAAACACAGCGTTTAATATAAGCCGCCCATGGGCGAAGTATTCAACGCGGGAGAAACAAGCCGGCTGGGACGGATGGTCCGACAACCCAGTGGATTCAAGGCGTTCGTTCCGGACCCCTTCCCCCCTGATCCTCCCGTCCAGGTCCAAGGCGATCTCCAGCGCCTGCTTTCCGACGCCGACAGGGCCCTAGGGATCCTGGCTGGTTCGGTGCGCACCCTCCCAAACCCGGATCTCTTCGTCGCGATGTTCGTCCGCAAGGAAGCCGTGCTCTCGAGCCGCATCGAAGGCACCAGGAGCACCCTGCATGATCTGCTGGGGGCACAGGCCGAAGTCCCCGGTCAGAACCGCCCGCGGGATACCGACGAGGTGTTCGCGTACATCGACGCCATGGCCCACGGACTGGAACGCTTGTCAGAACTGCCGGTCTCTGTGCGGCTCATCCGTGAGATCCATCAGGTCCTCATGGAAGGCGGCGGACCGCGGGTGACGCCGGGTGAGCCCCGGCAGACGCAGAACTGGATCGGACCCCCCGGCGCTACGCTCTCCGAGGCGACCTTCGTGCCTCCGCCACCCGACATGGTCCCGGGCTGCCTAGCGGAACTAGAGCGATTCATCCACGCGGACGATGGCCTCCCATTGTTGATCAAGGTCGGGATGGCTCACGCGCAGTTCGAGACCATCCACCCTTTCCTGGATGGCAATGGGCGTGTCGGGCGACTGCTCATCACCTTCCTCCTGTGCGAGCGTGACATCCTGCCGAAGCCCGTGCTGTATCTATCTAGTTTCTTCGAGGCGAACCGCGACGACTACTACCGGCTCCTGCAGGGAACACATGCCCGCGGCGAGATCGAGGAGTGGCTCGCCTTCTTCCTGCGTGGCGTCGCGCAGACAAGCATCGCCGCCTCCGAAACCGCCGGCCGGATCTTGCGGCTACGAGAAGAGCACCGGCAGATGATCACTTCCGAGTTCGGTCGCGCTGCTGGCAGCGGCCTTCGTGTGCTGGAGCACCTCTTCGAGCAGCCGATCGTTAGCGTGGCAGAGATCACCGAGTTGCTCGGAACGACATTCCCGAGCGCGAACCAGATCGTCGCCCGTCTGACGGATGCGGGGATACTGCGTGAGATCACCGGCCAAGCTCGCAACCGCCGATTCCTGTACGAACCGTATGTTGCCCTCTTCGCCGAGGACCGCGAGGTTGCGGCAATCTAACTGTTCCGCTGACAGAAACTATCTATCACGGCCGTGTAGGTGGAGTTCCTACCCCTGGCTGAACCCGCCCCCGTTGGCGATGAACTCGATGCGGTTCCCGAAGGGATCGTGCGCGTAGATGCGCTCGACCCCGTCTAGCGACTCGTCTTCGACAACCTCGACGCCTGCCTCGGTCAGCGCCTTTCGAATGGCGGGCAGGTCGACCAACAACGCGGGATGCCCCTTCTTCGCTGGCACGAAGGCGTCGTCAACGCCGAGATGCACATGCGCCGCCCCCGCCACGAACCAGACGCCACCACGAGAAGCCAGAGGCTCAGGCTTTGGTATCTCGGTCATCCCGAGGACGCCTACATAGAACTCGCGCGCCTCGTCCTCGCCGCCTCGCGGCATCGCAAGCTGCACATGATCCAGACCGAAGATCACGACTCTTCCTCTGCCGACGCCGCGCGCACCTGCCCACTCTCCCAGTCCATGACCCCGCCAGCGCACACGGCTTCGAGCCGACCCAACACGACGGGCCAGGCCTCTTGGAAGTACTCGAAACACCGGTCCCAATCGGGGCCGACGCCCCAGCCGGTGTGCGTCAGCGTCACGAGCGTCGTCGAGGGCCCCTTGCGTTTCAACAGCACGCTCACGCGCGTCTGTTCTCCGGCCTCGCGCAACGCCGGAACCGACGGCGGCGCGTTCCAGGTGAACGCAAGCCGAGTCGGGGGCGAGAGCGTGATGATCGTGCAGCCCTCCGAACCCCGTGAACCGACAGGAGCAGACGGCGAGAAGTAGATCTCGTACGGCTCGCCGGGCGCCGAACCCACCGAGCAGGCGGGCGCGAAGAACGAGGTGATCCCAGAAGGCGTCGTCCACAGCGAGAAGACCGTCTCGATCGAACACGGCACGGACGCGTGGAACTTCAACCGTCGCGACTTCGGCGGCGGCTGCTTGCGCTCAGCCTCGAGTTCCTCGAACCCCTCGGCAACAACCCGCAGCACTGCATCCGCCGCTTCTTCGATGATCGTGCCGAGCGACGGGACCTCTGACGCAGAGAACGGCGAGAGCACGAAATCTGCCGTCGGTTGCCGGCCCGGCGGCCGACCAACACCGATCCGGACGCGCAGGTAATCCTTGGTCCCCAGATGCTTGGTCAGCGAGCGCAGCCCGTTGTGGCCGCCCTCTCCCCCGCCGCGCTTGACGCGCACCTCTCCGAACGCCAGATCCACATCGTCGTGCACGGCGATCACATCGCGCGCATCAACGCGGTGGTAACGCGCGAGCGACTGGACGGCTTCGCCGGACAGGTTCATGTAGGTCAACGGCTTCGCCAACACGACGCGCGAAGAGGCATGGCGCGCTTCAGCGACCAACGCACGCTCGCCTCGAGGATGCGAGAACCCGACCTCGAGCCGCCCCGCCAGCGCGTCGGCAACGAAGAAGCCGATGTTGTGCCGGGTCCGCTCATATTCGGGACCCGGATTGCCGAGCCCGACGACCAAGACCGCGTCGGGCATGAGCTACTCGGAAGCAGCCTCGGCGGACTTCTCCTCGCCCTCGGCGGCCTCTGCACCTTCGGCGGGCTCTTCGCCTTCGACGGTCGGCTCGGCGGTCTCCAGCTCGGCTTCGGTGACCAGCTTCGGCATGGTGCAGGTCGCGACGACCTCGTTCTCGTCGTGCAGGATCACCACGCCGTCGGGGACGACGATGTCAGACACGCGCAGCGAGTCATCCAGTTCGAGACCAGAGATGTCGACCGACAGGTACTCGGGAACCTCGACGGCCTTGCATTCGATGTGCGCCGAATTCATGACATGCTCGACGACGCCGCCTTCCTTAGCGCCGGGAGCGTTGCCCTCGAAATGGATCGACACATCGACGGTCACGCGCTGATCCCTCGAGACCTCCATGAAGTCGACATGCAGGATCTCGTTGCGGATCGGATGCGGCTGAACCTCGCGCGGCAACGCCAGGTACTTGTTGGTGCCGACCTCGAGGCCGACCAACACATTCGCGTGTCCGTGCAGCACCTTGTACGCCTCGCGGGCGTTCAGGGTCAGCGAGACGGTCTCGCGGTCCCGGCCGTACAGCGTCGCCGGGATCTTCCCGTCGGCACGCAGCTTGCGTGCAACGCCCTTCCCAGAGTTCAGACGCTCTTCGGCTTTCAGTGCGACCTCGTTCAAGATGTTCCTCCTGGTTACCAGACGCTCAGCGGGTGCTGAGCGTCTCTAGTTCTCTCCGTCGAAGATCTCGCTGACGCTCTGCTCGGTGAACACCGCACGGATGGTGTCCGCGACGACCGGCGCGATGGACAGCACGGTCATGTTCGGCAGCAGTTTCTCAGACGGGATCGGGAGCGTATTGGTGACGATCGTCTCGACGATCACCGAGTTCTTGATCCGATCGATCGCGGGATCAGAAAGGATCGGGTGCGTCGCGGCGGCATAGACCTCGGATGCTCCGAACTCGGCCAATACCTTCGCCGCGCCGGTCAATGTTCCTGCCGTGTCGATCATGTCATCGACCAGGATGCAGCGGCGGCCCTCGACATCACCGATCACTTCCAGCGCGGTCTCTGCCTGGTTTCGCACATCGGTGCGGCGACGCTTGTGCAGGATCGCAAGGCCAGCTCCGAGGCGCGAGGAGAACTTCTCGGCCACGCGGATCCGGCCAGCGTCGGGTGTGACTATCACGCAGTCGCTGCCGAAGCGTTGCTGGATGTGGTTGGCCAGCAGAGGCAGCGCGGTCAGGTGATCGAACGGCTTGTTGAAGAAGCCTTGGATCTGATCGGCGTGCAGATCGACCGACAGGACACGGTCCGCGCCGGCGGCTGTCAGCATGTCGGCGATCAGACGCGCGGTGATCGGCTCGCGTCCGCGGCTCTTCCGATCCTGGCGCGCGTATCCGTAGAAGGGCACGACGGCTGTGATGCGCTTCGCGGAGGCTCGCCGGCATGCGTCGATCATGATCAACTGTTCGAGGATGTTGTCGTTGATCGGTGTCGCATGCGTCTGGAAGACGAACACATCGGCGCCGCGCAGGTTCTCGGACGCGCGCACATAGATCTCGCCGTTGGCGAAATCCGCGATCTCGACCTCGGCTAGCCCGGTACCCAAGAGGTCAGCGATCTCGCCGGCCAGTTCCGGGTTGGAACGGCCAGCCATGAACAGCATCCTCTTCTTGGTTTGGACCTCTACGCTCATCCTGTCTCGTCACTTCCTCTTCCGCAGCGGACGCGCCGGATTGCCGACCACGACGGTGCCCGCCGCAACATCGCGAGTCACCACAGCCCCGGCGCCGGTCACAGCCCCCCGACCCACGGTCACGGGTGCTATCAGCATCGTATCCGAGCCGATCTTGGCCTGGTCGCCGATCACGGTCTTGGCCTTGATCTTGGTCTCGGCGTCATAGTTAACGGTAACCGTCGCGGCGCCGACATTCACATCGCGGCCTATGAGGGTGTCGCCCACATAGGACAGGTGCGGAACCTTCGAGCGCTCCCCGATCGTCGAGCCCTTGACCTCGACGAAGGCCCCCACCTTGGATCTTGCCCTCAGCACCGCGCCTGGACGCAGGTAGGCGAAGGGCCCGACGGTCGCCTCTCGGCCGATCGTGGCGCCCTTGCAGACCGAGAAGGTGACCTCGGCTCCGGCCGAGATGGTCGTATCGACCGCCAGGACGCTTGGCCCCACGACGGCTCCGGCCTGGACGCGAGTGTCGCCGGCCAGGTGCGTGTTCGGCCAGATGACCGCATCCCTGGCGATGCGCACGGACGGCTCGATATAGGTCGTGGACGGATCGAGGATCGTGACCCCCGACTTGGCATGCTCGGCGACGATCCGGCGGCGAAGCAGGGCTGTGGCGTCGGCCAGTTGGGCTCGATCGTTGACGCCGATCAGAGCCTCGGGATCGCCGACGACTGCGTCCACGCGCTCGCCTTGCTCGATCAGGGCAATGACGGCGTCGGGCAGGTATTCCTCGCCTTGGGAGTTGTCGCGGCGGACCTTCTTCAAGGCGGCTGCGATCTGTTCGGCGTCGAAGCAGTAGACCCCCGCGTTGACCTCTGTGACCTGCTTCTCTTCGGCGGTCGCGTCGCGGTGTTCGACCATCTTGGCGACGCGGCCTTTGGCGTCCCGGATGACGCGGCCGTAGCCCGCGGGGTCGGCCAGATCTGCGGTCAGCAGGGTCGCTGCCGCGCCGGTGCGCCGATGCCGCGAGACCAGGTTCTTCAGCGTCGTCGCTGACAGCAGCGGCGTGTCACCGCACAGGACCAGCACATCGCCCTTGAAGCCTTTCAGGCCACGCAGCCCGGCCTTCAGAGCATGAGCCGTGCCGAGTTGCTCCTTCTGTATCGCGAAGCGGGCCGTCTTGCCGTATGCGGTCTTGACCTGCTCGCCATCATGACCGATCACGACCACCGTTTCGGACGCCTTCAGAGGACGGGTCGCATCCAGCACCCAGCCGAGCATCGGGCGGCCGAGGACCTCGTGAAGGACCTTCGGTTTGGAGGAGCGGAAGCGTTTGCCCTGGCCAGCGGCCATGATGACGACAGCCAGGGGTCGCCTGGACCGCCCGCTTCTGGCAGGCCTACGAGTTTTCGATGAGGTTGGCATCGCTGGCCCGCCAGGACTCGAACCTGGACTGAGGGATTCAAAGTCCCGCGTGCTGCCTCTTACACCACGGGCCATCACGACCGAGGTCGAAGGCCCATCCTAGGGGAACCGGGAAGGGCTCAGGCCTGCGGATCGGGCGGGATTGGGAGTAGGGCGAGCGCCCGATGAACCAGGTCTACTACGGGTAAGGACTGCACATCTCGGATGTGATGCCATTCACACAGATCCGTGGTCCCATCGACCTCGCAAGTCAGTTTCCCGCCGAGGATCCGCGCCAAGTAGAGGATGCGGATGCTGTGAAAGCCCGTGCCCTCACGCTCGATGACCAGCGAGTCGACGCCTGCGAGCCCGGCGACTTCCACGACCAGACCAGTCTCCTCGTGGACCTCGCGAACCATGGCACTTGCGGGATCTTCGCCGAACTCCAAGCCGCCACCCGGAAGGGTCCACGACCCACTGTCCTGGGGCAACTGATCTGAGATCCGACACAACAGGATCTGGTCGGCGTCGATCATCAACCCGTATGCGGCGATCCTGGTGACCTGATCTTGCGTGTCTGGCATGCCTGCGCCTAAGTCCGTCCGCGCCAACGGCGGCGTCCGAGGAGCTCACCGCTAGGTCGCTCTTTCCCAAGTCGGTTTCGATCTCAGTGGCAGAAGAGCCGGATGCCCGTTTGCACATGAACGATACCGTGGGCGCGACACGCCTCCGTAACCTCGTCACTTCTTATGGAACCGCCGGGCTCCAGGAGGTAGTTCACTCCGTGTCTTGCCGCCTGGTCGACATTGTCCCGGAAGGGGACCATCCCGTCGGACACAAGGACCACGCCGGAGAGGAGCTGCAGCCATGAACTCCTCTCATCCCGCGACAGTACCGGCGGGACGCCGGCGAGAGCGTCCCGCAGCGCCCGGTCGTCTGACTCGGTCAGATCTCCTTCGAGGAGCCGGGTGAGCAGGTTGATCCGGTCCTGCCGAGGAACCGCGCTCTTGTACTCGATCTGACGCAATCTGGGGTGGCGGCGTAGCCACCACGAGTCGGCTTTGCCGCCGGCCAGACGAACGCAGTCGACACGCGACTGCTGGTCGGCGCCGATCCCGATCATCATCCCATCGCGCGCCAACCCGACCGAGTTGGACTGCGTGTAGCGCACAGCCAGCATCGCGAGGACCGCGTCATCGAGCTGAGGAGACGGAAGCCCGCGGAGAGCGGGCAAGGTGCGGTCGATGCTCTGTGGAGCCTGTTGTTCGAGGGAGACGCCGAATATCTCGCGGCGTTCCCATTCGGCGCGCGCAACGCCCGGTTCGACTTCTAGAACCAAGAGTCGGCCACCCTTCTTGGCCTTCAGCGCATCCACGGTTCCAGGTTCGAAGCCCGGCGCGATCACTCCGTCGTTCGCGGTTCTCCGTAGAACCTCTACGAGGTCTTGGTCTACGGGTTCGGAAACCGCGACGAAGTCCCCGTAGGACGACTTGGGGTCGGCGTCCCGTGCGCGAATGTACGCGTTCGCGATCGGGGAAACCTCTCCGACCGCGCTCCAAGTCTCCCGCATGACATCGTCGAGACGGCCAGGGATGGCTGCTCCTGCGGGAGACACATGCTTGAACGACGCGGCGGCGGCCAGACCCAAAGATTCCGAGATCTCGCGAACAAGGTGCCATGCGCTTAGCGCATCAAGGAGATTGACATAGGAGGGCTCTCCGCTAAGGACACGGAACGGGAGCCGTCCGCCGATCGGAACCGCCCGGGCCCGTTGGCCGGGATTGAGGCCGTAACGCAAGTCCATGAACACCTCCGCGATCGCGGAGTACCCAGGCGTACGGCACTCGCCCTACTTGCGCTCCCCGGTGGTCATCCACCCGACGCCAGTCACGCATCAACAAACTACATGTTCCCAGATCCTGAGCCCGTTCAACATCCTGGCGCGTCAAAGGCCGGATGCCGCTGGCGGAGGGTCCGTTGCACGCGCGAGTTCAACGGCTCTCCCACTCTGGGCGGAGGATGGCGAACCAAACCTCATCGGTCAAGCCATCCCTCGAGCGCCGTTGCTGGCGAAATCTAGCTTCCTGAACCATCCCCATCTTCTCCATCAGACGGATCGAGCGGGCGTTTCTTGCATCTGCGCTCGCACCGATCTTGTTGAGATCAGGCAACGCGCGGAACGCAACTTCGATTATCGCAGCGACGGCCTCGGAGCCGAGCCCTTGACCCCAGAGTCGCCTAGCAATGCTCCAGCCCATCTCTGCTCTGTGGTGCTTCGTGAGGAGCCTTAGGTCCACACCGCCCACGATCACTCCGTGGAACTCGACCCCCCAAGAGACCTGCTCGCTAGGGTCATGTACTCGCCCAACGAATTCCTCAGCATGACCTCGCCGGTATGGCCGGGGCACCGGCAGAAAGCGTGACCACTCCTCGTCGGCTGCGTAACTGAAGACATCGTCAACATCGTCTGGCGTGTACGGCCTGAGGCGAAGCCGAGGCGTCTCAATCGTTTCGGGAAGCTGGCTCATCGATGGTGGTCCGTTGAACGACCCAGGCGTTGAGTATAGGACCGGGCATTGTCAAAGGGGCTGCGGAGGATCGCCATAGCCTTCCATCTGATAGTCGACCCCAGGATCGATGCCCGCTTGGACACGCCCTGCGGACGGTTGGGGCACACGGATGACAACGGTGCCCGCGATGAAATCGTGGATCGCGCGCCGCTTCCGATTGAAGAGCATGACCACGACTTCGCTCCAGGCCCAACCTTTAGAGATCCAGCTGTACAGACCGAACGCCAGGGACTCGCCCCTGAGCGCATCCAGTCGCTCAAGTCGACCCATGGATGACCATTCCGGCCCGCTCCAGGCAAACAGGGCGCCCGTAGTCATCAATGCGTAGAAGACCCAAAGGGCCATGTCGACCGAACTCCGCAAGAGCGCAACCCGCATGTCGATGGGCTGGCCGTCGACGCGCACGACCTTGATGCCGGTCGCCATCTTCCCGATCGTTTGCCCCCAGCGGGCATGAAAGACAACTGGATAGAGCGAGAACACCATCCCAGGGATCAGAAGGGAAAGGATGGCTGCCGGTATCGATATGCCGATGAGCCACATCTGCAACGCGAAAATCGGACTACCAACGAGGATGTCGATGAAGACGGCGCCGGCGCGCCGCCAGAACCCCGCGTAGACCAACGAACCCTCAGACATGCCTACGCCCCTCATGATCTACGCGCTCGGACTACTTGTGGTGCCTGAGCAAAGAATCAAGCCGGTCATCAGATACGGCAGGGTGGGGGGCGTCCGCCACCAGAGCCACAATCGCATGTGATCTGCTGAGTCCAGGTCCGAGTCTGGCCAACATATCTGATTTCAGTTTGATCTCGTCGGCCAGCCACAGACACAAACCGAGAAGATTTAGTGATACATGATATTGTGTGGCAAGAGGGCCGGACAAGCACGCGGGAAATGACGCCACGTCAAAGGATGCTGCAAAGGCAGCCGCCTGGACTTCGGCCTCGAAGTGATGATAGTTGACCAGGTTTCGTTCGGTGGTCATCCACAATGCGTCTCCGTTCACCGGCATGGCTGCACCTTTGTGAGGTTTGGCTATCCACGGCTCAAACTGCTGGATAGCATCGTAGAACGAGACCCAGAACCGCCGATGTGAGTTTTCGCGATTGAGTTTTGCTGACGACGCGCGGATCGCCAGATCGCCAGTCACTGTTCGCTCCGCTCCCAGCCACCACCTTCGGCCAACATATCCTCCCAGCATCGCTAATATTGATGACCCTGCATGCCATGCCGCGTAATAGAGCGTCACTTGTGCCCAGGGCGACGAAGCGATTCGCATGAGGTCTAGCGAGCGTCGTACGTTGGACGCTGACAACAGGAGTCCCATCTCTGCATGCCTCAACAGGGAGTTCCTGGCCTCCGAGAAGCCGTCTGTTCCGTCGAGCAGCACCACCTGCCTCGATAACTTCGACAAGATGTCGTCCGGCCTGTCCTTCGCGGTCGAGGCGGCCGGATCGAATCCCCCAGCAAAGGCCCGGGCTGCAGGCAAATCGAACAGGTTCATCATCCTGCCGCTCCGCCAAAGAGCTGACCTTCAATCTGCTGACGGATGGCGGCAATTCCAGCGGAACCCTGAACTGCACGAAGCTTCTCAGATGTGAGTTCCCCCACATCGATCTTGTTCAGAACTCCATAGAAGTCGGCTGCCGTGGCTCTCTCGATGTCCGCGTCGAGAGCATTGGCGACTTCTGGAAGCAACTGAAGCAAGGCGCGAAGAACGCGGGCCTTGCTTAGCGGAGTTGAGTCCTGCTTCCAACCATCTGGATCAAGCGACCGGATGGCCGCCAGGTAACTGAAAAGGACATCGCGCTGACCCTCAAAGGGCATATCGCGCAGCGGCGACGTCTTCTTACTCACAAGGCTACGAATCTCTGGGGCAATGGACCCTTGCTTTAGAGGTATCTGTGGCTGTTCCCCTGTCCGGTCAATCCGTTGAAACAAGGGGCTTCGTGTATCGGTTGAAAGTTCATACACGAGTTCTGCTGCCATTACCTCGTGCTCTCGCTCGTCCGGTCGCACCAAGCGCACCAAGTCCCAGCGGAGGGAGGATTGGACGCGTTTTTGGTTGTCGTTAATCTCAATGAATAGGCGGGCCATATCGATCTCAGAGAGTCCTGTGTGGAGAATACACGCGTAAGTTGCCTCGTACTCCGAAAACTTCTGCGCCCAGAGCCGGTGCTGGCCATCGATGACCAAGAACCTCACGCCATCCGAAATGGTCAGCTCACCAGCGGTTTCCGAGATCGTTACGTCATCCGTTGCGAGCACAATGGCGTTCGGAAAGGTTCTTCTTTGCTCCAAGACAGCGGTTGCAATCTGCTGAGCCCGCTCAGTCTTCACAATTCGTTGAAAGCCCTTGTGTGGATCGTCAACTCGCCAGGATGGCGTCGAATGCTCGAGTAGCCAGGTGCCGGCGATGCCAGCGACAAAGATTCTTGGCTCATCCTGGAGTTTGAAGCCGGGAGTCTTCATCTGAGTGACGCCCCCTTTGCAAGTACCGAAGGAAGATTCTCCAACTCCACCGTACTGAATAGTGCCTCGGAAGAGCGGCCACGCGTGGATCCGCGCCCCCCCAGCGTACTCGCCCGGGACAGTCGGTAGGCACGGAACCCGCCGTACATGTCTACCAACGAGTCATGCCATGCGTTACTCACGACGACAGTACATCCCTTGTCGGCCAAACGACCAGCCATCCTTGCGAGCCTTTCCTGGTCCTTCCATTGAAAGAGAGTCTCGTTGTACTTAATGAAACCGTTGTTTTCATGTTGGAGGGTGTAGGGGGGATCGCAGTAGATGAAATCACCTGCCTTGGCAAGCTCCATTGTTACCTCGAACGAGGCTGCCTCAATGCGTGCACCCTGAAGCGCCCGGCTCGCCGTCAATAGGAGCCGAATGTCTAAGGGATCGCGCCGCGACGGCCGCCCGAAGGGCACATTGAAATGGCCATCTCCATTGACGCGGTACAATCCATTCCAGCAGGTGCGATTTAGGTAGATGAACTGTGCTGCCCGTCGCGCGGAACTTTTGAACTCGGATTGCCGGACGGCATAGTACGTCGCAGCATCAAGGCCCCAACCACGGAGATAGCGTGTCACCAGGTCGGGATGATCACGCACTGCCCGATAGGCGTTAACCAGGGCCTCGTTGACATCACCAAGAATCGCCTTCCTTGGATGAGCTTGGAAAAACAGTGCGCCTCCACCGAGGAACGGTTCAATGTATCGGCCCTCCGTGCGGCCGACGGCAGCCGCCAAGGCTGGAGCGAGCCACTGCTTTCCACCCGCCCATCGGAGGAATGGGCGCGCGCCGGAGGAACATGACGAACTCCCTTGGCCAGTGGTCGATTTCATGTCTGTTCGGCTGGACCCGGCGGAAAGCCTCCATCCTCGTCCCGGAGCGAGTGGGCATGCGTCCCGGTCCGCCAAGGCTCACCTACTGGGACGAACGCTGCGGCCAGCAGGATGCTCAGTACCTGCACTCGATTCTTTGGAGAACCAATGTTCATATGGCCCTGCGCACTCTCTCGACAGATCGCACTAGCGCACAGGAGTGCGTCCGGTCGCGGCCTAAGCCGTTGCTGATCGTCTCTGGTTCCGCGTGAATCACCTCTGTTGGGCCGCCAAGGGGCAGTATAGGACGAAGCATTGTCACCGGGAGGATTCGAGAGACAGCCGGCGCGGCCGCCTCGGGCAAAACTGTTCGATCAGCCGTCGAGGACGGTTGGCCCCTGCGGGACGCTGCGGGCCAGGACCACGCGGGTGAAGTCTCCCGAGGCTTCCGCCTTCGCGGCGACATCTCCGGCCTGGTCGCCGTCCAGACAGAGCCCGGCCCAGGCCGAGCCGGAGCCTGACAGGACGACCTTGGTCGCGCCGGCCGCCTCCAGGGCGTCACGGCCGGCCTTCAGGGACGGTTCGAGGGCGCAGGCGGCCTCTTCAAGGTCATTGCTGACCAGCCCGGCCACCCGTCCGATGTCGCCCCGGCTGAGGGCGTCGGCCATCTCGTGGGGCGCGCCTCGGAGATCGAGGTCCGCTCCCCCGCCGAGCTCGTCGAACCAGGCGTAGACCCCAGCTGTCGAGCAACCAACAGCGGGGATGCCGAGCACCCAGTGCAACGGCGTCGGACACGGGATCGAGGTGACCTGCTCGCCGGTCCCGGTCACGACGGCCGTTCCGCCTCGCACGCAGAACGGCACATCGCTGCCAAGCGTCGCGCCGATCCGTTCGAGGGCCTTGCGGCTGACGGTCCCTCCGGTCGCCTCGTTGAGCGCGACCAACACGGCGGCGGCATCCGCCGAGCCGCCGCCGAGACCGGCCTGAGACGGGATCCGCTTCAGCAGCGAGACGGCGACAGCGGCGTCGTCCTCGAAGTGGAGCGCGGCGAAAGCTCGGGCGGCGCGGACGGCCAGGTTGGAGGAGTCGCTCGGCGCAGCGCCTGCAGGCTCGACGGTGCAGGTGAAGTCTTCGGCGGGCGCGACGGTCACCTCGTCGTAGAGATCGATGCTCTGCATGACACTCACCAACGGGTGCATGCCGTCGGAACGGCGCCGCCCGACGCTCAACTGCAGGTTGAGTTTCGCGGGGGCCCGGAAGGTCAGCACGATCGCGAGGCTACGGCCGTAACGCAGCGCCTGCGAAGCGGCCCATGACTACGAGAACAGCGCGGCAGCCAGACGCTCGAACGCCGCCAGGTCGAGACGCTCCGCACGCTCGGACCCGTCGATGCCGGCACGCTCCAAGGCAGACTCGACGAGAGAGGCATCGAACCCCGCGCCCCGCAACGCACGCCGCAGCGTCTTTCGGCGCTGGGCGAAGCCGGCCTCGATCACGCGCCACAGCGGGTCCAGCGAGGAACGCTCAACCTCAACTCGACGATCCAAGCGGACTACGACGCTCTCGACCTCGGGCATAGGTAGGAAGACCCGCCGCGAGACCCGGAAGGTCACCCGAGCCGACGCCAGCGCGACGACCTTTACGCTGACGGCACCATACGCGTCGTGGCCGGCGGGGGCTACGAGTCTTTCGCCGACCTCGGCTTGGACCATCACGGTCTGCGAGGCCACCTGAGGCACATCTTCGAGTAGTCCGAGGATCAGCGGGACCGAGATCTGGTACGGCAGGTTCGCAACCAGCGAGACCGGCGCATCGGCAGGCGCCCCGGCCAGACGCCGGGCCGCCGCCAGGGCCGCAGGCCAGTCGACCTCCATCGCGTCTTGGAGCGAAACCTCGCAGCGATCCAGTCCACCGACGGTCTCGGCGAGGACGGGACGGAGTGACTTGTCGCGTTCGATCGCCAGCACGCCGCAGCCCGCCCCGACCAGGGCCCTGGTCAGCGTCCCGAGGCCGGGTCCGACCTCGATGACAGGCGATCCGGGGCCCACGCCAGCGTCTGCGACCACTCGGCGGACCGTGTTCGGATCGACCATGAAGTGCTGGCCGATGCTGGTCCGCGGCCGCAGTTCGAACCGCTCGAGCAGTTCGCGAGTCTCGCGCGCACCCAACGCGTCAGGCCGGGACCCCGGGGAGCGCGCACCAAGAGCATCCGGCGGCCCCGGTTCAGAGGAGGGCGTGCCAGGCAAGTCGGGACCGCTCGGCACCGCCGTGGCTACCAGCGGATGCGGGCTGGGAACACGCCCGAGGAAAGCGGAGCTAGCCGCCGGAAAGCCTCATCCGACAGGTCGATGATGCGTCCCTCGATATAGGGGCCGCGGTCGCGGATGACGACATTCACATACTTGCCGTTGTCGAGGTTCTCGACACGCACGACCGTTCCGAAGGGAAGGGTCTTGTGGGCCGCGGTCAATCCGTCGGCCTGGCTGTACCAGGACGCCCCGCCCCGCTGTACCCCGTTGTCGCAGTAGCAGCCGGGGAACGAGGTCCCCACCAGGATCACACGATCCTGAGGACGGCGGACGATCTTCTCGCCGACGCGTTCACGCGAGGACGCCTCGCCATCGACCAAGGTCACGCGATAGCGGACCTGCCGGATCCCGTTGCGTCCCTGCGAGGCAACCTTGCGGCGCCCGTACTCGAGCTCGCGGGTCTTCTTGTAGACGGTCTTGAAGGGGATCCGCTGCTGTTCGGTCTTGTGGGTACGGCGGACCCGGGTGATCTTGATGACGCCGTCCGGGTCGATCTTGGAGTTCAGAGGCGGGGAGACCCGGTCCAACGGGCCGATCTTCAGCTTCAACTCCTGCAGAACACCCTTGACCCGAGGCACGCTGGTGACATGCCGCAGCCTCTTGCCATCCACCCGGACGACGACCCGATCGGCCGGGCGGTAACGGATCTTCATCCCGTCCTTCAGCTTGGTGTGAGGGTCGGGCTTGATGATGTCCTTAGGGTGGATGTCGGTGATGCCAGCCTCGGCCAGCGCTCCTTGGACCCGAAGCGATGTGACCAGAACCTTGCGACGCTTGCCATCGACGGTCAGGGTCAGGTGCTTGGCGCGGAACACGCGGATGCGGTCGCCCTCGGCGATCGAGGTGTCCAGGTCGGGTAGGACCCGATCGTCAGCGGCCACCGAGATGCCAGCGCGCTGCAGAGCACTGCCGACATCGGGAGCGAAGGTACGGACAGCTATCGGGCGTCCTTCGATCACGACGGTGAGCCGCTTTTCGAGGGTCCCGTATCCGAGCGCAGCGATTCCGATAACCGCTACGAGCGCCATCCTGGCGATGCGCCGGTACATGGGGTCGAAACCTTAGCCAGCCGCTAGCGCAGACACAAAATCGGGCATATCGGGCGGCAGGTTGAAGGCTTCGAGGGCGTTTCGGCTGGTCAGAGCCTCGAACTCTTCGACCGAGAGGCCTTTGACCTCTGCGAGCAGGGCTGCGGTGTGGGTCACGAAAGCCGGTTCGTTCCGCTTTCCGCGCAACGGAACGGGGGTCAGAAAGGGCGCATCGGTCTCGACCAGGATGCGTTCAGGTGGCGCGAGAGCCGCAGCCGCGCGCAACCCGTCGGCACTCTTGAAGGTGACCACACCGGAGAAACTCAGCCACGCTCCCATCTCGATCGCGCGCTGCGCCTCGTCTGGTCCGCCAGAGAAACAGTGATACACGACGCGTTCGGGCAGCTTGGGGGCAGCCTCGAGGAGACCGAAGGTGTCGGGCCAGGCCTCTCGGGTGTGGATCACCAGGGTCCGAGCGGTCGTGTGAGCCAACGCGATCTGCCGAGCGAACACCTCGCGCTGGATCTCCCGAGGCGAGTTGTCGTAGTGGTAGTCGAGTCCGGCTTCACCGACGCCGACGACGCGAGGGTCCTGCAGCAGCTCGTCGAATCGAGCCCAGAGGGCGTCGTCTTGCAGCCTGGCGTCGTGAGGGTGGAGCCCGACGGTGGCGAAGATCCGGTCGTCGGCCTTGGCTCGGCGGACGGCGTCTTCGCTGCTGGGTAGATCGACGCCGATGGTGATGACCGCCGCGACGCCGGCCTTGCGGGCACGCTCGAGGGCTCGATCGGCGTCTTCGAGCATGTCCAGGTGACAGTGGGTGTCTATGAGCATGGCGTCGGACTCGACGCTAGAGGGTCAGCGGACCCTGGAGCCTCCGGCGCTCGAGCCGGCACCTCGCTTGGCCGTCGACCGACGAGCCGGCTTCTTCCCGGCGGTCGCCTTCGCCCCAACCGAGGCTTTGCCAGCCGCCGCCTTGCGCGGTTTGGCCCTGCGAGGGGCAGCCGCCTTTCGCGAGGTCGCCTTCTGTGGAGCCGCCCGACGCGCCGTCGTCTCGCCTCTGGCGGAGTCCAGATGCTCCTTGTGGCCTGCCTCGATCACGGCCGCGCCGACGAGCACGGGGGCTTCCGTCGCCACCTTGACCTGTGTCTCGGTCAGGTCGATCACGGTCATCCCCGCGTCGTATGACTGATCGGCTGGAGCGTCCTTGCGCTGCCGGACCAACTGCAGAGCCCCAAGAGCCGTGATCAAGGCTCCAACGAGGAAGATCGCGATACCGGTCCCAGCTGCCAGACCAACCGCACCGAGTGTCCAGGCTCCAGTCGCGGCGCTGTCCGAGATGTTGCGCGTCGAAGGATCGGCTCCCGACTGCTCGCCAGGCGTCGAAGTTGTGCCACCGGGTGGTTCAACCGTCGGCGCCGCGGGAGTGGGCGGGGCGACGCTCTTCACATCCGTGCCGGCCGGCACGACCTGGATCACACCGGTCATCCAGGGGTGAGGCTTACAGGAGAAGTTGAAGGTCCCGGTGTTCGGGAAGGTAAAGGAGAAGACATCGCCAGAGGCAAGGTCTCCCGAATCGAAGGTCCCGTCAGCAGCGGTGACCGTGTGCCCGATCGAGCCAGCATTGGTCCACTGGACGGTGTCACCAGCCTGGACGGTCATGCTGTCTGGCTGATAGCCCCAAGACTGAGGGTCGCTGATCGAGCCTTCGACGATCTGGGCCGGCCAGGTCGCCGGCTGGTTGCCCGATCGAACAGGCGGCTGCACGACCACCGGCGGCGGGTTGTTGCTGCCGCCACCGCCTGGCGGCTTCTTGGTCGGAACCTTCGGCGGAGCCTCGCCAGGCTTGCTGACCACGATCGTCCCGGTCATCCATGGATGAGGCTCACAGAAGTAGTTGATCGCCGTCGACTCGGTGAAGGTGAACGAGAACGACTGGCCACCGCGCAGGAAACCCGAGTCGAAGGAGCCGTCCTCGGCGGTCGCGGTGTGGTCGGTCGCGCCTTGGTTGCGGAAGATGACGGTCGTGCCGACCTCGATCTTGAGGTCCTGGGGTTCGAAGCCCCAAGTGGCGGTGTCGGTGGAGCTGCCCTCGACGATCTTGACGGTCTTCTCGGTCGCCGGCGGGACGACCGGATCTCCGACGACGCTGATGGTGCCGCTCATCGTGGTCGGATGGATCTTGCAGACATACGAGGCCGTGAAAGGCTCGTTGAAGGTCTTGGTGAACGCGCCACCGGGAGCGATCTCTTCGGAAGCGAAGGAGCCGTCAGAGGCTTCCAACTGGTGCGCGCCCCTCAGGACCGGATAGTTCAGGCGCGAGGCATTGATCCAGGTGACCGTGGTGCCCGTCTCGACCTCGATGCTCGCCGGCGAGAACCCGGTGATATCCATCGTGACGGTCATCTCTTGCGAGGCGTTCAGGGGAGCGACCGAATAGCCGACGAAGCCCAGAGCCAAGGCGAGGATGGTCGTGATGGAGGCGGATCGGCGCAGCATGGTTGCAAGCATCGGTCGAGGGTTCCTATCGGCGGGCTTCGTGGCCCGATCGGCGGTCTCGCGGAGGATATCCGACTGGTCGGTCATATGCCTACCTTGCTTCCGACTAGAGGATCTCGCCCGCTCCAGGCTTGAACGCGATCACATAGCCGTTGGGCATGGACGGGAACATATCCCCTGCAGATGTCAGGCCAACTCCGATGGACGCATAGACGGTTCCGCGAGCCACCGACACGCCGCCCCAACTGAAGGTCGGGTTCTCGTAGGTGTCCGAACCGATGCCCATCGGCCGCTGCAGCAACGGCACTCCGGTGCCCGCGTCGTAGGCGTTCAGGAAGCCCTTCAGATCCGGGGTGTAAAGGACGCGGTTCGCGTAGGTCACAGGGTTGCCCCAGTGCATGACATCCCCAACGGGGGTGATCCAGCGGATCGCTCCGTCGTTCTGGGTGTCAAGCGCCCACAGGTAACCACCGATCGTGTGCGGCCCGTAGATGAAGCGTCCGTCGAAGGCGGCGCTACCGACGATGCCGCCTACCGCGCTCGGGTGGCCGACGAGGGTCTTCCAGACCGGCTCCATGTCGTCGGCTCGCATCGCGTGGTAGACGCCTGACTTCTGTCCGGCGCCGACCATGCGGACATCGCCGTCCCACCACAGGTTCGGTGTTGCGCCGAAGTCGAGATCCAGGTTCGCGCACTCGAAGCCTGCGGCGAAGGTGTTGTCGATCTCTTCGAGTTCCTCGCAGCCAGGGGTCTCGTCGAGCTCTGGGAAGAACTCTTCGACATCGCCCTTGTAGACGCCAGCCAACTCGCCGTAGGTGGGGTTGGGATCCCCATCGACGGTGCGGCGAAGGTCGAACTTGAGGACGGCGTTGGAGTGTTCCTCTTCGAAGTCGTAGTTGAAGGGGTTACCGGTCCCGACGAATCCGAAACCGTAGGCCGGAGAACGCGGATCGTCGTCGACGGCCATCGTGCTCCAGATGTTGGCGCCGGCGTAGCCCTCTTCCCAGAGCGCAGGATCGATCGAGTAGGTCTTCTTCAGGACCTCGCCGCCGTCGCGGCCAGCCTCGATCAGCACGAAGTTGCCTTGGAAACCCAGACGATCGGCTTCGTCGCCTTCGGCGGCGGTACCCGAGACTCCGACCCAGACGGCGCCGTCCCAGATGATCGGACTCGAGACCGCATCCGAGCCGATCTGGCAGTCGGCGACGGTTGTCCAGAGGACCTCTCCGGTGGCCGCATCCAGAGCTACCACATACGGAGCACCGATCTGCGAGACGAACGCGTATGCGACGCCGTCCTCGACCAGCATGGTCGAGTAGACGCCGCCGCCGCGGATGGTGGTCGCGCACGGGTTGCCGCGACCATCATCGACCGGGTAGTGCAGGCTGCCGAGCTGCGAGCCGTCCATCTTGGTGCGCCACACGAGCTTGCCGGTGTCGGCGTTCATGGCGAAGATCCAGCCAGGGGTGTCGGTGCCTTGTGAGGAACCGACGAACACGCAGCCGTTGGCCACTATCGGGTAGCCGGTGATCTCGTTGTTGGACTCGTCGCTCCAGAAGTTCGCGTCGAAGGTCCACGCGGGGCCAAGCGTCGCGGCGCCGACGGCGTCGATCAGTTTCTCCTTCGGCTGGGTGCGTGAGCCGTCTAACTGGTTGGCGAAACGCGGCCAGCTGCCTCCGACATTGTTGGCGGAAGCGCAGGTGAAGGGTTCGTTGGCTGTCGCGACGCTCGGGAGGAGCGTGCCGACCAGGGCGAACGCAAGCATGGTTGAGAAGCGGCGATGCATGATGTTGCGGGATCCCTCCTGACTGGGTAGTCGGAAGATTCGACCCCTGACCACCGGGTTCCTTCCTGCAGCGAAGGATGTCCGTTTTGCCGGTCAGTCGTCCTGGATCATGGGCAGGAATCCCGACCGGCCCGTCGAAATCGTTGGTCATGCACCGACGATTGGCCCTGATCGCGCTTGCCGTGATGCTGCCGACCGTCCCTGCCGCGGCTGACACGCTCTGCACGCTGGCTGGGCCGACGCCGGGCTTCAAGGCGATCAAACTGGAACTTCCCCAGGGGTCCTCGTACATAGGTCTGGAGCTAGGCGGCGCGCGCACGACCGCCGTGGTCAACGACGGCTCGTCGTGGCACTTCGCGCGGGGGATCTTCCTGCTAGATAGCGAATTGAACCTGCTGAGTTATCGAGTGATGAACTCTGGGTCGGTTCCACGCCGGACCGTCGCCAGGGTCGAGGGAGAGGGCGCTGCGGTCGACGCCGGCATGACCGACGGGCCGTTCGTGCACTCGGCTCAGAAGCTGATCCCTGACCTCAAGCCCGGCACCTATTACGCGGTGGCCTATGGGACCGACGGCTCGAAACGCGTGCCCAACGAATACTGGACGGCGGATGTCCGAGTCCAGGGCGCACAGTCTTGCAGCCAGGTCGCAACCGGCAGCGTCTTCGATATCAACCACACCGATTTCGAGGGCGGAACGCAGGTGTATTCAGCAGGCGTCGGTTACGCGGACGGGATCGAAACTTCGCTCAGTTCATCGCGCCAACTGGTCCTCGGGATCATGGACTCGAGCGCGCAGTTCGAGACCGAAGCAGAGCTCGACTACGAGTTGTCCGACGGCAAGACCGGTACCTTGGACGACCAGATCGCGCCCCTTGTGACCGGTCCCGGGACTTCTAACTTCGAAGCGTCCTACGCGGGCGCTTTCCCGATCATCTCCATCTCGGGGGTGATGATCGATCTAGGTGCCTGACCTGCTGCTATCCGGATGACAACCAGCCGAACGGGGCCACCCCCTTCGACATCGAACGCACAAGGCGAACAACGAACTTCGTCGCTGACAACCAGGAGGAATCACATCGTGAAGATCACCCGACTCGCTCTCGTAGGTGCACTGTTCGCCGGTCTGGCGCTTGGCCAGTCTGGCGCCCAGTCGGCGGCGCTCGTCGCGTTCCCAGGCAACGGGGAAGCCCCCTACCATCCGACGGCGGTCGTGTCAGGAAACGACCTGACCTTCGTCCAACTCGACCCGGTCGCTGCGCACAATGTCGTCGCGTCGAAGACGGACAACAAGGCGCGCGCCTGGTGTGGATCGGGCAAGCCGTTCGCCGCGAGTGCCTGCCCCTTGTTCTACTCCGGTGCACCCGTTGAAGCTGGCGCCGTGCAGACGGTGACTGGTGTCTCCAACCTGGCAGCTGGTTCCTACGAGTTCTACTGCTCCCTGCACAAGGGTCGCGGCCAGATCGGAACCCTTACCGTCGTTTGATCAAGCCCCGCGTTTCGGCGGGAGGGCGAAAGGGAGGTCCTCCCGCCGGGGCACGGAACCGCTGACCGCAACCGCGGCCACGAATCCACCTTGGAGGGGAAGAACATGAAGCGCATCGCACTGCTAGCGATGGTCGCGGCCTCGATCGCAGGCCCCACCACCGCGCAGGCAGCAGGTTGCACGGGCTCGGGCGCCACTTGGGCGTCGTACGGGTTCGATGCACACAACTCGCGCAACGCGAGTTCCAATATCACAGCCGAGAACGCCGGTTCGCTGGCCGCGGACCTAGCGATCCCCACGCAAGGGGTCGTCCAGAACACGCCCGTGCTGGCTCAAGGTTGCGTCTATCTGGCGACCGACCAGGGGATCGTGACCGCACACGATGACACCGGAGCCGAGATCTGGAGGTACGCGCCGGAAGGGCCGTTCGAGAGCACCGGCGGAGCCATCGTCGGTTCTCCGTTGTACAACGAGGGGCGCTTGTATGTGGCGGTGAGCCGTACGCACGCACCGTTCCTCGCGGTCCTGGATGCAACTGACGGCTCGATCATCGCTGAGACGACGCTTGACACCTGGGAGAACAACTTCGCCAGCGCGGCACCGATCCTCGCCGGGGACCTGATCTTCATCGGGATCTCTGGGGCCGAGGGCGAAGCCAATGCTCGGGGCGGTTACGCCTTCACCGATCTGGATGGCAACGCGATCGACCTTCGCCCGAACGACGACTCGACCGTATCTGCCTACACCATCAGCGACGAAGAGTATGAGGCGGGCTACCGCGGAACCAGCATCTGGACGACCGGCGCATATGACGCCGACGAGAAGGCGGTGTTCGTCGGAGGCGGTAACCCGGCCTCGAAGCGCATCGAGCACCGTTACTCCAACGCCCTGATGCGGATCGACGCAGACCTCGGTAGCGACACCTTCGGCGAGATCGTGGACGCTTACAAGGGCAACACCGACCAGTACTACCCAGGTCTCGACCGTCAGCCGCTGTGCGAGCTCTATGGCGAGGACATCACCTACGCCGCATGGAGCCTCGCATGCGTGCAGTTCGACATCGATTTCGGCGCATCGCCCAATGTATGGATCGATGAGGAATCGGGCCGTGCGGTACTTGGTGGCCTCCAGAAGTCAGGCATCTATCACGCCGTCTGGGCCGACAACATGCAGCAGAACTTCACCACCGTGGTAGGTGCTCCCTGCGTCGCATGCAACGCCGCGTCTACCGCCTACGACGATGAGAATGTCTACGCGGTCGGAACCCCCGGCGGGGTCCTGCAGGCGTTCACCAGGTCCAACGGTAAGTTCCGTTGGGCAGCTCCGGTGGCCGACGGCGCCCACTTCCAGTCGGTGACCGTCACCAACGATGTCGTCCTGACCATCACCACCACCGGTGTGGTAGTCGGCTACGACACCGAGACCGGCGTGCCAGTCTTCGTAGGTAGCCGGCCGTCAGGCAGCGGAGTCGCGCTCAGTTCGTCTGGCGTGGCCGTTGATGGCGACAGCATCTGGGTTCCGCTCAGTTCGAGCGTCGTGCGGTTCACGCTCGCCTGAGGTTTTAGCCCTAGGTCAACATCGGAGGGGGCCGCGGATCGCGGCCCCCTCCACCATCACAGGAGAAGTAGAGATGATCCGCAGAAGCATCACCTTCGCCGTCGTGGCAGCCCTGGTAGCGCCACTGTCGGCCGGTGCCGCCAGCGACGGATGCCGGGGCGCCGGCGCCGCATGGTCGGCGTATGGATCCGATAACCGCAACTCTCGCAATGTCTCCTCGCAGATCAGCGCCGAGAACGCAGGATCGCTGGAGCAGACCTTGCAGATCCCGACACAGGGCGTCGTGCAGAACACCCCCGTGATCGCGCAGGGCTGCGTATACCTGACGACCGACCAGGGGCATGTGACTGCACACACGCTGGATGGCACCTTGCAGTGGACCTACTCGCCGACCGGGCCCTTCGAGAGCACCGGCGGAGCGATAGTCGCTTCGCCGCTGTACCACCAGGGGCGTCTGTATGTTGCGGTGAACCGCACCAGTGCTCCGGCGCTCGCGGTACTCGACGCCATGAGCGGCTTCTTGATCCGTGAGACGACCCTCGACACCTGGCCCAAGAACTTCGCAACCGCAGCGCCCGTGTTGGCTGGCGACATGATCTTCGTCGGCATCTCGGGTTCGGAACTCGAAGAGCCAGCGAGAGGCGGCTATGTATTCACGAATCTCGATGGCGAGCCGTACGACCTGCGCCCCGACGACGACGGGACCTACGCCGCGTACACCATCACCGATGAGGAGTACGCAGACGGTTACCGCGGAGCGAGTGTCTGGACCACAGGCGCATACGACGCAGGCGAGAAGGCCATCTATGTCGGAGGCGGTAACCCGGCATCGAAGCGCATCGAGCACCGGTACTCGAACGCGATGCTGAAGATCGACGCCGATCGCAGTAGCGATACCTTCGGCGAGATCGTCGCCGCCTTCAAGGGCAACAACGACGCCTACTACCCGGGCATCGACCGTCAGCCCGCCTGCGAACAGTTCGGCGAGATCGCCGCGCCGTTCAGCGTCACCTGCCTGCAGATGGACCTGGACTTCGGCGCCTCTCCGAACCTGTGGGTCGATGAGCGCGGCAACACGGTCGTAGGCAACCTGCAGAAGTCAGGCATCTATTACGCGTTGTACGCCGACAACATGCAGATGAAGTACTCCTCGATCGTCGGCGGCCCTTGCCTGGCGTGCAACGCGGTCTCGGGCGCTACCGATGACGAGAAGGTCTACACGGTCGGCACTCCGGGCGGAGTCATCGAAGCGCTCTACAAGCGCAACGGTGCGCACGCGTGGGCGTTCCCGGTGGCTGACGGCATCCACTTCCAGCCCGTCAGCGTGACCAACGATGTCGTGGTCACACTGACCACACACGGTGTCGTCATCCTGCTTGACGCCGAGACCGGCTTGCCGCTGAAGACCTTCACGCGGCAGGACGCCTTCGGTGGAGGGTGGTCCTCTTCGGGTCCGGCGATCTCTGAAGACAGCATCTGGGTGCCGATGGGTAGCGCGGTCCTGCGCTTCCAGCTCACCTGATCGCAACACGACAGAAGGGCCGCCCGTGTTGGGCGGCCCTTCTCGTTGCGCGGCCGTTCTCTTTGCGCCGTTGTCGTTGCGCGCGGCCGTCCTCGTTGCGCGGCCGTCCTGGTTGCGCGGCCTTTCTTCGTTGCACCGCTACTTGCTGGTCTCGAGGCGGGGGAACAAGGCCTCGCCCTTGCTCACGGCGGCACCGACCTTCAGGCCGCCCCAAGCCGATGCGTCCGGTAACCGGACCGAATCGATAGCGCCGGCCCCTATGTCCCGATGAAGCCTCTCGGAGGTGCCGGGCATCACCGGCCACAGCAGACAGGCGACGATGCGAAGCGTCTCGGCGCATGCGTACAGGATGGCGTCGACGCGCGGCTGGTCGGAGGGTTCCTTGAGTTTCCACGGTTCTGTCTCGACCAGGTAGCCGTTGGCGGCACGCACGATCTTGTCGACAGCTTCGAGCGCCTCATGGATCGCCAACCGCGGCATGGCATCTAGATACGCCTCGGCCTGAGTTTCTACGGTCGCACGCAGTCCTCGTTCCGCATCCCCGGTGGCCTCTGAAGGGTCAGGAACCTTGCCGCCACAACGCGAGACGATAAGAGCGCAGACCCTAGAGGCCAGGTTGCCCAAGCCGTTTGCGAGTTCGCTCGAGTACCGCGCCTCGATCGCTTCCCAACTGAAGTTCCCGTCCTGACCGAACGCGATATCGCGAAGGAAGTAGTAACGCGTCGCGTCGACCCCGAAGGCCTCGATCAGGGTGTCTGGATGGATGCCGGTCAGTTTGGTCTTGCTCATCTTCTCGCCGCCGACCAGCAGCCAGCCGTGAGCGAAGATCGTCGTCGGCGGTTGGATGCCTGCCGCGTGCAGCATGGCTGGCCAGGTGACCGCGTGGAACCTCAGGATGTCTTTGCCGACCAGGTTGACCCCCGGCCAGAACCTGCCGAAGGCCTCACCCTCTGGCCATCCGAGCGCGGTGATGTAGTTCAGCAGAGCTTCGATCCACACATAGGTGACCTGACCAGGATCCCACGGAAGCGGGATGCCCCAATCGAAACTGCTCCTCGAGATCGAGGTGTCCTGCAAGCCGGCCTCGACGAAGGACCGCACCTCGTTCAAGCGGCTCGCGGGCTGGACCGGCGAGGGGTCGCGCGCGTAGTACTCGTCCAAGAGCCAATCGGAATACTTCGAGAGTCGGAAGAACCAGTTCTCTTCCTTGACCGTCTCGACCGGGCGACCATGCGTCGGGCAGACGCCGTCTGGCACCTCCGCGGGCTGATAGAAGGCCTCGCAGGCGACGCAGTAGGGGCCTTCGTAACTGTCCGAGTACACATCGCCCTGGTCATAGAGCTTCTGCCAGAACCGTTGGACCGTCTGGGTGTGGCGCTCCTCGGTGGTGCGGATGAAGTCGTCGTTGGAGATCTGGAGCCGCTCCCAGAGCTCGGTCCAGGCCGGCACGATCTCGTCGCACCATGTCTGAGGATCCTTCCCGCCGGCCTCGGCAGCGCGCGCGATCTTCTGCCCGTGCTCGTCGGTTCCCGTCAAGAACCAGGTCGCGACGCCACTGGCGCGATGGAACCTGGCGGCCACATCAGCAGCGATGGTGGTGTAAGCGTGGCCGATGTGGGGAACATCGTTCACATAGTAGATAGGGGTCGTGATGTAGAAGCTGTCGGTCACAGGCCTCCTCGGTGGGTACGGCTTAGCCAATCCTACGGACGGAGCCGGATGAGCGAGGAAGTTTCGACGCCCCCTGTAACCTCTGGAGAAGCATGGCACAACGGACTCAGGCAGATACCGGGGTCGGCCGCAAGGTCGATGATCTCGGCCGCCTTGTGCTGCCGGCCGAACTTCGTCGATCCTTCGATATCCGAGAGGGAGACATCCTGGATATCACCATCGACGGTGACAACATCGTGCTCGCCAAGCGCCGAGACAACTGCACCTTCTGCGGATCGAGGGACGCGTTGCGCAAGTTCCGCGAGCATCAGGTGTGCTCGCTGTGCCTGACGGAACTCCGCCGGATCTGAGACTCAGGTCTCGCACCTGAGTAACGCCTCCGAAGGGTTCCGAACCGGTTTCGACGGAAGGTATCCGGATCTCTGATGGCGAACCTGTACCCGTCCATCGGGGGAGGATCGCCGCTTGCGCACCACAACTCTCTGGGTCGCGATCGCGATCCTGTTTGCAGGTCTGGCCGTCGTTGTCCCTCCGCAAACTCCTAGCCAGGTCGTGACCGCTTCGATCTCGGGACAACGAGAACCCCAGTACCCGCCGTCGCCGCCGCCGCAAGAAGCGCCCCCTCAGACACGCAGCGAGACCGATCTCCCCGAAAGCCCGTCAGCCGAGCCATGCTTGTGCACGCACCTGGTCTACTTCCGACCCAAGGACAAGCCCGATCAGCGGCTGGATACCAATGGCACGATCGACGCATCGGTACGGAGCCTGCGGGCATGGTTCGTCGGTCAGGTCGGCAAGCAACCCCGCATGGATCGACTGGGAGGCACCACCCTGTTCGACATCACCCATGTCTTAGGCACCAAGGACGCGGCCGCCTATACGACGCTGGGCTCGATAACCGAAGAGTTGCGAGCCAAGGGCCTGAACGAGGGATCCAAGCGGTACCTGATCTACGCGGCGGTGGATCGTGGCACGACCTGCGGAGAGGCCACCTATCCGATAGCGACGCTGACCGACACGACCTATGCGGTCATCTACCTGGACTCAAAGTCGTGCTCTCCACGAGACTTCGGGAACGGGACCGCATCCGGTGCGGGGATGGCCGAGACGATCGCGGCGCACGAGTGGTTACACGCTGAAGGAGTGGTCGCGCCTAGCGCGCCGAGGCATTGCGCCAGCGCGCCCTACCATGTGTGCACCGGACCGCTATGGATGGTGCCGACGGGGGTTGCGACGAACCTCGATCCAGAACAGTCCGATGTCATGTACCCGCTGATCGATGCGAGGCTCAGCAAGAAGGTGCTCGATCGGGAGCGAGACGACTATGTGGATCATCCGTGGCTGGTCCATCCCAACCTTCGGAACTCCCCCTACCTTGAACCCGGGCCTTGACCTTTGAGGTCACGCGCTAGATCGTAAACACGGCGCTTGGCCACCCCGGTCGCAGCCACGACACCCGCTACTGCGTCGCGAGTCGAGGCGCCCTCGCCGATGCGCTCGAGGACCGCGTTCTTGATCTGTTCGTCGTCGGGCTCGGCGATCACGGCATCGCCGCGGCCTTCGATGACCAAGGTGCATTCGCCTTTGGGAGGTTCGGACAGCAGTTCGAGCAGACCTGCGATCGTCGATCGCACGACCTCTTCGTGGACCTTGGTCAGTTCGCGACAGAGCGCCACGCGTCTGTCCTCACCGAATGCGTCGCGGGCATCCTCGAGCATGCTTCGGACCCGGTGCGGAGCCTCGAAGAACACCATCGTCCGGTCTTCATCGGCGAGTTTCGCGAGTCGTCGCCGTCGCGCCTTGCCGGTCTGCGGGAGGAAGCCTTCGACGCAGAACCTCGCTGTGGGAAGGCCGCTCGAGACCAATGCGGTCAGCGCCGCCGACGGTCCCGGTATCACCTCGACCCGTAGATCGTGCGAGCGGGCCTGATCGATCAGCCCCTGGCCAGGATCCGAGACGCCGGGCATCCCCGCGTCGGTGACCAGCACGACGGTCTCTCCGGCCTCGATCGCCTTCAGCAGTCGCTCGGTGACCGAGCGTGGGCTATGCGCGTGGTAGGCGACCAGCTTCGCGTCGGTGGGTGCACGCGTCAAGAGTTTGCGGGTGACGCGGGTGTCTTCGCAGGCGATCCTCCGCGCCGAGCGAAGAGCCGAGACGGCCCTCGGAGACAGGTCATCGAGGTTGCCGATCGGCGTTGCGACGACGATCAGGCGTCCAGACATGGCTGCTCCTGCGAGGTAACCCTTCCCATGTCGCGTACCCTACGGCGACCGTGCCCAGTTGGCCCCCCGCGCGACCCGCCCTGACCAAGGGCGAGCGGATCGCTTTCGTCGCGTTGATCGTCGCGGTCACCGTCTTGTACCTCGCACGGCTGTCGGCAGGGAGCCGCGAGTTGTCCGCCGACGACGAGCAGTGCACCAAGTGGCCGCCCTATCAGACGACCCGCTGTTACGAGATGATCCCGCTCGACGAGGTGCACTATGTGCCTGACGCCCGCGATGTGTTGAGGTTCGGGACCGAGAGCGATACGAGGGTCCCCACCGAGGATGACGGTGCGTTCGTGGTGCATCCTCCCGTCGGCAAGTGGTTCATCGCGGCCGGGATGGCGATCCTCGGAGACAACCCCGTCGGTTGGCGCGTCGGCAATGCGCTGGCGGGGATCGGCGGCGTGCTGATGATGTTCGCGATCGCGAGACGACTGTTCGGCTCTGCGAGATGGAGCCTCGTCGCCGCGGGGCTCCTGGCGATCGACGGGCTCTGGTTCACGATGAGTCGCCTCGCGATGCTCGACATCTCTGCTTCGGTGCTGACGCTTGCTGTCGTCTGGGGCACCGTTGAGATCCTCGCCAGGATCCGCGAGGACCGGACGCGCAGCGTCCCGTTGCTTGCGACGGGTCTCGCCGCAGGTCTCGCGATAGCTACGAAGTGGTCGGTCGGTTCCTTCCTGGTGGTCGCAGCGCTGGCGATCACGATCGCGGAAGCCTCTGCATGGCGAAAGAGGAGATCGCACTCGATCGTCTACGAACTAGAAGCGTTCGGTCCCGATGCGCTCGACGCGTGGGCGGCTTCGGTTCACCGGATGCAGACACGACCGAGGTACGGCGGTCCCACCCGGCTGGCAGCGACCTTGGCGGCCTTCTCGGTGCTACCGATGGCGGTATATGTGGCCACATTCGCGCCCTGGTTCGTCGATGGCAACCGCTACCTGCCCCCTGCCTGCGAACAACGCTCGCCTCTGATCGCGGCCTGGGCGTGCTACCAGGGCGAGCAACTCTCGTTCCATCGAAACCTCGAGAAGTACGAGCCTGTTGCGCAAGAGGACGGCGACGGCACTACGCCCGTGATCGCGTCCACACCCGCACACCCCTACTTCGGCCATGGGATCAGTTGGGCATGGCTCGGACGCCCGGTCGTGCACAACTACTTCAGCGACGGTGAAGGGGATCAGCAACGCATCGTCGAGGTGATGGGCGTGCCGAACCCGCTGGTGTGGTGGGTCGGTTTCGGGTTAGCGCTTCCCTGGCTGGTGGCACGCTCGCGCAAGGATCGAACCGCTCGCATCCTGCTCGCATTCTTCGCCGCAGGGTGGCTCCCCTACCTGCTGGCCGATCTGGTCGCTCGTCCGGTGTTCCTCTTCTACGCGACGCCGCTGATACCTATCGTGGTCCTGTCAGCGTCGGCGCTGGCGAGGCGCTTGTTCGAGGGAACCCCAGAGCGCCCGCCCATCCCCTTCGTGCGCGGAGTGGTGGCGGGCGCCGTGATCGGGGCCTTGGGTATCGGACTCTGGATGTATCCGATCCACGCCGGCATCGAACTGCCGCCCGGAGATCTGGGCTGGAACGGCCGGATCTGGTTCACCACCGATTGTTCCGAGCCAGGCATCAAGGTTCTGTGTTGGATCTAAAGCAACCGGTAGCGCACGAAGCTGTAGCCATTCAAGCCTGCCGACACCTCTAACCCGTCGCTCATCAGGTCCGCGACCGTGACGGTACCCAGAGGAACCTGCCCTCCGGTCGCGGGATCCACAGCGGTTAGTTCCACATCGCCTGCTCGCTGTGAGAGCGCTCGTGGCAGGATATCCACCTGGCTACGCGCGTCCTGCTGGCGGTAGGCCATGAACCAGCCCTCACCAAGATCCGGGTTCCAGGACTGCAGCGCGGTCCAGCCTTCGAGCAGCGGATCTTCCAGCAGCCGATAGGTGATCGCCGACAGCGTCTGGGCGTTGTTTCGATAGAAGTCGTTCCATCGCTTCAACTGCTGGCGTTGCGCAGGAGAGTACGAACGCAGATCACGCCAGATCGTCAGATGACTGGTCATGCCTGCGCTCATCAAGGCGTCGATGCCGATCGATCCGATCTCGTCGCCGCGACTCGCGATACCTTGGCCCAGCGAATAGCCCGGCACGAAAGGTGACAGGTTCCAGATGTTGTGAAGCGCCTGGCTCATGCGCGGCGAACCGTTCTGGAACCAGGTCGCTCCGCGTGCGGTCGACTCGTACGGGAACAACCGATAGTCGTTGGTCTCGTCGATGGTGAACAGGACATCTGGGTGATCGGCGCGCAGCCGATCGAGCATCCCGAGGAACGCCTCGCGGTACTGGTACTGATCGACCGGCTCTGCCCCGCCGCAGTCCAGCCAGACCAAGAAGTCGAACTTGAAGTACCTCGCGCCGAAGACGGTGATAGCTCGTGCGATCCTGCTCTCGATCCAATCGATCGCTCGCATCGGCTGCGTTGGGTCTTCGGGGTTCACGCCCCATGCGAGCGGATTCCAGACGCCGAGGCCCGCTTCGTTCGAACTCGAATCGGGCTGTACGGTCGACAAGCCAGCCGTGGCGTTCCCGACCGGCGCGCACGCCCATTGGGGGTTCGTTCGGTATGCCTTGGACGCGGGATGAAACTCCATCGGCGTGAACCAGAGGCCCAGGTCCATGTCGGCGTCGTCGGTGGGGGTGGATGGATCGTCCGCGAGGAACTCACGGACCGCCCGGAACTCTGCGTCTGGGAAGCGCGGCCCGAACCTCACGGGATCTCGGTCGCGGCGCGGCTCGGGGCACTCGGGAGAGTCTGGACACCAGTCTCCCGAGATCGCCTGCCAGCCGTCATCCAGCACGAAGGTATCGACGCCGGCTTCCCTGGCAGCTCGCGCCAGCTCGACGAAGGTTGCGAAATCCACATCGTCCTTCGCCCCGGTCGAGATCCGGTTCGAGTCGACATTGTTGGTGTTGAAGACGACGCGACGCTGGTAGTCCCCCGACGAGATCGCGATCATTCGGTTGAAGGTCTCGGCGACCTCATCCGAGTCGCGACCGAAGGCCCTCCAGACCGGCTCGGCTGCGAACTCGCCCTGGATCACGCGTGCACGCCCGACCGGAGCGTCGGTCGGGTTCTCGACATGCACCTGCTCCTCGATCGGTCCTGTGTACGCGATGTCGCGAGTGAGGTCCACGAACGACTCGGCCACTCCCGAAAGGTACCGTCCTTGCGAACTGGCGTAGTCGTGTCGCTGCATGATCAGCGCGGTGTTGCCGGCAGGATGCTCGATCTCGAGCCATTCGCCAGAGGCTTTCAGGTCCTCGCCGGGACCTGCGGTCGTCGTGACGCGCCACGGTCCTCGCCGATCGTCGCCGATGCCGAAAGGATCCCAACCCGAGTCGTACCGCCAGTCTGCTCCCGCCCGTAGGGCGTGGACCGTGGCCTTGCCGCCGGGGAACCGCGCGGCGCCCAGCGCGTATCCCGATACGGCCAGCGGGGCGATCAGCCTCATCGTCGTGCGTTCGAGGGTTCCATCCGCCGAGCCGTACATCTCTATGGTTCGCTCGATCTCGACGACGCCTTCGAGCCCTCCGGTGCGGGTCACGCGCAGGCCTCCGTCCACCTCCGTCACGGTCATCTCGTCGACCGAGATGAGGTCGCTCGTCACCATCTGATCTGCCAGCCCCACGCTGAACTCGTGGACCGGTTCGTCGACGACCACGCCACGGTAACGGTGACCAAGCTCGGTGAAGGTCTCGAGGCTGACGCTCTTTCTCAGCGTGCCCCCTGCTCCGAAGTTGTCGAGGTTCGCAACACCGTCGGAGACCTGCAAGGTGACGCCACCGTTGGAGGCAGCGGGCGGGGAAGCGTCAGCGACGACGGCTGTGCCTGTCAGGGTCAGGGCGAACGCGAGGAGGATCCGGAGGCTCTTCATGCCCGAAGAGGTTCTGCGTGCGCGCGCGGTCCCCTGCTATGCCGCCGGGATCCGGCACGCCCAACCCCACCGTGGCGAGGGCTGGAGTCGTGGCGCCGACGCCGACGGCTGCACTACAGGAGCATCGAGCGCAGGGTCTCCCGGAGCGACCGTGACCCGCAGGACCTCTAGACCTCGGACGGTATCGAAGGCATAGACGAGATCGTCTCGGATCAAGGTGGTGATGGTCTCGCCCACCGGAAGGTGATAGCCGACCTGACGGATGTCGGTGGGATCACTGACATCGAGCAGTCGCATGCCCTGCTCGTACCAGGCGACCGCGACGATCCCATCGCCTCGCGCTCCGAAATAGTGGGCGCTGCAGGAGAGCGGCGCGGTCGGCAGGCGGTCGGTCTGGCCCTGGGCGAGGTCGCCTCGCCCGAGCGAGAAGCGGTCCTGCTTGGTCACGCGCAGCGCACCGTCCTCGCGGAAGACCCGGCCGGTCTGGAAGGCGCCGTCGTTGGTGCAGCGACCGTTCGACAGCGGGTCCCAGTCCTCTTCCACGACCAGGATCTGATCGCCAGAGCGCAGCGAGTTGTGCAGGATGAAGTCGTTCTCGAACGAGCCTGGCGTCTTGTTGCGCAGTTCCAGGACCTGGGTCGGCTGAACCGGGTCGGTGGAGGGATCGAAAGCGAAGAGCCCGCCGCCGGAAGAGACCCAAGCGAGTCCCTCCTCATCGACCTGAACATCATGGACGAGACCTGGAACGATGAAACTTCCAACGACCTTCGGAGCGGTCGGCTCTCGCAGATCGACCACATGCATCCGTCCGCTGGCGCCGCCCATCCATGCGTAACTGCAATCCAAGATGCACGAGGCCGTATGCGCGGCGGGAACCTGGATCGAGGAGAGACGCTCGGGCGAACTCGGGTCGCTCACATCCACGACCGTAAGGATGTTCGGGACTCCGACGAGGAAGTCACTCGACATCAGCAGGATCTCGCCGTTGGTGTCTATGTCCTCGTTCTGATAGGTCGGAAGCGCGAAGGTTCCGATCAGGCTCGGCATGTCTCCCTGCGACAGGTCGTAGATCCGCAGGCCGCCGAGCGCCGTCGCATACAGGGTGTCACCGAGGATCCGGCCGCCGATGGCGCCAGGGTCAGGGACGATCCCGACCAACTCGATGTTGCTGCTGGCAACGGCAGCCACAGGCGGGAGCGCAGGCGCGGATCCGGTACTCAGGCTGGCTGAAACCAGTAGTGCGGACGCGAGCGCTACGCGACGACGGGTATGCGGCATAACCAACCCCACTCCTCACTCTTGTCGGCCACCATCCGCGGATTCAGCGCTGCCTTCACGGTCGGGCCGTTGGCAGAACCGTTGAACCGGATGACATCTAGGCCTCGAACCAGATCGAAGACGAACACATACTCGCCAACATTCTTCGCTGCCCACGCCATGGAATCCAGAGGTCGCCAATAGCCGACCTGACGGATGTCGTAGGGCTTGCTTACCGATAGGAATCGGACGCCTTGCTCGTACCAAGCGACCGACGCGACTCGAGATGAGACATCGAAGTAATGCGAGGAGCAGAAGGCCGCAACATCGCCCTTCTTGGATCCGTCGAGGGTTCCGCTGGTGCCCTGTCCGAGGTTCCAGGCATCCATCGGTCTGAGGATCCTGCCGGATCCCACCTGACGGTAGTAGGCGGTCTGGAACGAGCCGTCGTACTTGCATTGCCCGTTGCCGCCGTACTCTCGATCGATCGCCAGGTAGTCCTCTTCGGTGACATAGGTCATCTCTGCGTCGGTGATGGGCGCGGACCACGAAGCCGCCTTCTTCCAGTCCTTCGCCTTCGGACGCAACGAGTTATGGATTATGAAGTTGTTGTTGAACTTCCAAGAGTCCACCAACCATTGCGGATTCAGCGGAGCCGTGAGACGAGGCACGAAAGCCGACAGTCCTCTCGCGCCGCTGACCCAAGCGACGCCCTTGTCGTCGATCTGCACATCGTGAACACTGCCCACTCCGCTGTCTGTGGTTCCAAGGAAGCGAGGGTTCAGGGGGTTGCGGGCGTCTACCACGCCGATCTGACCGCCACCACCCAACCACAGGTACTTGCAGCCGAGAACGCAGGTGACGGTGTGCGCCATCGGCACATCGATCGCGGCGACCAGCAAGGGCGCGGAACGGATCTGAACATCGACCACATAGAGCGTGTTACGAACGCCGACGAAGTGATCGGCGGCGACGAACAGGTACTTGCCGTTGGTATCGACATCCTCGTTCTCCCAATGCGGGAGGTTCAGTTCCCCGACCAGGATCGGAAGACCTGTCAGACCGATGTCGTAGAGCCGGACCCCTCCGACCGTGGTCGCATACAGGGTGTCCCCGAGGATCTTCGCGCCGATCGCGCCGATGTCGGGGAAGCTCATCACATAGTCGACATTGTCCGAGGCGACCGCGACCCCGGCTGCAGGCGGAAGGCCCGGGTCCTCGGCACCAGCCATCCCTCCGCTCGCTAGCAGGGCGAGGGACAGCAAGAGGATGCGCGTTCGGGGCATGGGTTCGGACTTTATAGGGGGCGCGGGGCGTCGAGCAGCGACGCCACGAGCCTGGCCTAGGAGATATTTCGATGTCAGCGGGGTCGAACCCTGCCAGGAAGGGTTCGCTGCCCTCGGGGACGAATAGTCACGCAACGGCACGAAACCCTCTCAGGAGTCACCCAGATGCGCTCATGGAAACTCTCGATCCCGGTCCTGGTCATCGGACTGGCGATGTCTTCGGCATCAGCCGCCCCAAGCGTCGAGATCACTAGCAAGTCCACCGTCGCCGGAGTCACCTATGTGACCGGCACCGCGGAGTTCCCCCCGATAACCGAGCCCGAGGAGCTGATCGGCGACACGGTTCGCTGGGACCCCAGCGGCGGGGACCTTCCACCAGAGGTCGCTACGGCGCTAGGCGTAGGCCTGACCGGCGCCCTCATCCAGCGCATCGACGGAGGCTTGCGCTTCATCTGGCAGACCGACGGATTGCCCCCGACGGTTCCGCCAGAGGGCGTCCGGTACACCTGGGCGTTCGCGGTCGGACAACAGACCTTCCAACTGCAGGCCAAGCTGACCAACATGGCCTCGTCCACCCTCGCCGAAGAGCCGGTCGAACATGTCATCCAGGCTCGCGATCAGAAGCAGTTCTTCCAACTGCGCGGAGCATGCGAGACCAGTTACCTCGGCACCCCGATCGCTGGCTGCTACCACCTCGCCTTCCTGAACGGTGGTTTCGACTACGACAAGGACCAGGTCTTCATCGACATGCCTTACCAGACGCGTGACCGGATCGGACGGATCGTCGCTCCGGACTTCAAGCCGGGTGCGGTCATCGCTGAGAACCAGACCGCCGGCATGTCGATCGCCGCGAGCGTCCAGGCCTTCGTCAGCAACACGCTCACGAGTGGCTACATCAACGGATGGGGGGTATACCGGACAGCCCCCTCGGTCGCATTGGCAACCGGCTCGAACCCATCGCAGGCACCCTTCGCGTTGTACTCGACGCCTGCGGACTTCGACGGCACGAACTTCTCTGGTGCGATCAACGGCACCACGGGAAGCGAGATCGTGTTCGCACGGGCCTGTGACGGAGCGACCTGCGCGTACGACACCCTGTAGAACCCTTTAGCCGCACACCGCTGACACCCCCGGTCCGCACACCGGGGGTGTCTTGCGTTTGGGATAGCGTCACCGCATGATCACCGTCCATCTGGTCGATGGCACCTACGAGTTGTTCCGTAACTTCTTCGCGGTGCCGCCTCGGACCGCTCCCGACGGATCCGAGGTAGGCGCGGTCGGAGGCGTCGTCGCCTCGATGCTCCGACTCGTGATCGGCGGCGCAACACATGTCGGGGTGGCGACCGACCATGTCATCGAGAGTTTCCGCAACGATCTCTTCGACGGCTACAAGCGCGGCGACGGGATAGAGCCGGCGTTGCGCTCACAGTTCGAACCGCTCGAGGATGCGCTGACCGCTTTCGGCTTCACCGTATGGCCGATGATCGAGTGGGAAGCAGACGACGCGCTCGCCGCAGCCGCCAAGGTCGCTGCCGAAGACGAGCGGGTCGAGAGGATCCTGATCTGCACGCCGGACAAGGATCTGTCGCAGTGCGTTAGAGGCGATCGTGTCGTCCAGTTCGATCGACGACGCGAAGAGCTCCGTGATGAAGCCGGTGTCATAGAGAGGTTCGGGGTCCGCCCCGAACAGATCCCCGCCTACCTGGCGTTGGTCGGCGACAGCGCCGACGGTATCCCCGGCATCCCTGGGTTCGGCGCGAAGAGCGCATCGATCGTGCTTCAACATTTCGGCGAGCTAGAGCAGATCGACCCCGATCCAGGAACCTGGCCGAAGGTCAGGAGCGCGCCAAGGCTGGCAACGACGCTCCAAGAACGCATGACCGACGCGGTGCTCTACCGACGACTGGCGACCCTTCGAGACGACGCGCCCGTTGGCACCTTGGACGACTGGAGATGGCAAGGGGTCAGCGAGAACGCCGCCATGTTCGCCACCGAGAAGCTCGACGACCCGGGCCTGCTCGAGTTGGCAGAGAAGGCCGAAGCCGCTATCGGTCGCTGAGGTTCGCTGCTCTACGCAACAGCAAGGCACATACGACGAGCGCGATGAGCGCGAAGACGAACCACTGCAACGCGTAACCCAGATGCGGTCCCTCGTCGAACGGCGCGAGTTCGATGACCGACACACCTTCGCCCGAGCTGGTCGCCACAATCGCCAACGGGAGCACGGTGCCTTCGATCTGGCGCGACACGCGCTCGATGTCCAGGCGGGGGAACTGGTCCCGGGCGTCCTCGGGGATCGCGGGCGTGAAGAGCCGCTGCGGCTCAGAGCCGACCAGCACGCCCTCGACCGTAACGGTCCCAGAGGGCGGCTCTGAGCCCCGCACCGGCGGACTTGCCTCCTCGATCGGCACCCAACCGCGCCGCACCAGTATCACGCGGCCATCTTCCAGCCTCAGTGGAGAGACCAGGTCGCTGCCGGCACGCTCGAAGCGGGTACGGTGAACTATCGCAACCTCTTGGTCCGGCAGGTAGGTGCCGGTCGCGCGCACCCGCCGGTACAGCAGGTCCTGGCCCCCGTCCTCGAGCCCGTCCCCGAAGGTCAACTCGGAAACATCCGCGACCGGTAGGGCGCGGTTGGCCTCGAAGACGGCATTGATCGCGCGTCTCTCCTCGAGGCGTCGCAACTGCCAGGCTCCCAGCAAAGCACAGGTAACCGCGATCACGACCGTCAGCCCGATCAGCAGGATCGAGCGAGGCCGGCGAAGGGTCATTGCGAGGGTCGCCACGGATGCGACTGTAGCGAGCAGGGATGCGGCTCGCGGCGAAGAACCCTTTGGGTACCGATCCCAGGGGGAAGGAAGAACGATGAAGCGCACCATCCTCGCCACCATCGCCATCGCGGCCGCCGGCGCCCTTCCGGCCATCGCCGCCTCGAGCCCACGGTCTGACCTCCCGCAGATATCGCAGTTCCAGGCCGGGAACGAGGTCGTCTTAGAGATCGAAGGCTCGCGCCTCGATGGCGTGCTCACCCAGACCGATGTCACCGCCGGCCAGATCCCTGGCGTCCAGACCCTGCAAGCCGACCTAGCCGACGGCTACATGCGCGTGGCCACAGACGGCGAGTACCTGTCCGGTGTGGTCGCCACGGATCGAGGCACCTGGTGGATCACCGACCACGAGGGTGAGTTGGTGGTGGTAGACGATGCGGACGCAGCCGCGAGGATCCCCGCCTCAGATCGCGTGATCGAGCCCCTCGATGGAGGCAAGGCCGTCGACTGCAGCAGCCTCGATTGGACGCCAGAGATCGGCGAGGCAGACACGCTGCTAGGTACCGGCGATGAGCACGACTTCGAGGTCGGGTTCGCCGTCGACGAGCTGTATGTCAGCACCTACGGAGCTGCTTGGCCCGTGAGGTTGGCGGCGACCATCAACAACATCGATGCGGTCCTCGTTCGAGACACGACGATCAACCTCGTCACCGAAGAGGTTCGCGTCGTGCCGCAGACCGTCGTCGCCGACACGACCAGCGAGACCCTCGACCGTCTACAAGACCACTATGTGGCGACCGCTGGCGGCCAGGTCGGTGAGACGGTGTTCCTGTTCTCGGGTACCGACTTCACCAATGCAGGCGGTCAGGTGAACTGCGTCGGCAGCGCAGGACGCACATCGGTCTCGTACGGGGTGGCCTCGGTGGCAGGCGGCGACTACGAGTTCTTCGGGACGCTGGTCCTCTTGCCAGATGCCGCTACCAAGATCGGCGCACACGAACTCGCGCATACGCTCAGCGCGCATCATCACTACGCCAACTGCGTCGAGGCGGCGACCGTTTACAACCCGGTGCACACCACTGACGCGTGCACGATCATGATCAACGACTGGGGCTTGATCGGACTGCGTTTCTCGAGCGTCAGTCGGCTGGCTATGGCCGGATGGGCCGACCGGTACGGGATCTAGTGCGACCCGGCCGCATCGGATGAACGACCGCTACGAGGGCTAGAAGAATGGAACGCCCAGCTGCCGCCGGGCTTCTTCTGAACCGATGACCTTCGAGGGCCGCTCGATCTTCGGCGCCTCTGAAGAGAAGTTCGTCATCGCTCCCGTCATGGCTACCTTGAAGGAGATCGGGAAACGGCCCTCGTCCAACTTGGCCTGGATGGACACCGAGCGATGGTAGCCGTCGTCCAAACCGACCCGGATGGAGAGTTTGCCGCCGCTCTCGATGAAACCCGACAGTTTTCCCGGCTTCGAACGCACCGGCCTGAACTCGCCGATCCGCGCCCCGTCCGGCCCGTCGACCGAAGCTCGCTTGATCGGATGCTCGACCATCTTCGCGAGTGCCTGAGGGATCTTGCCGCGAGGCAGTCGCCAGGGAGGCAGATCGCCCGCCTCCGTCCGAACCCAGCCGTCCAACCCTTCCGCTGTCATCCATGCGTCTTCACCGATCAGGATCATCTGGAATCGGAGGTTCTCCGGGATCTCGAGCGGCAGGTCCTCGGAGTTGATCTTGAAGCGCATGGTGCCCGCGACCTGGATCTTGTCGGGGAACACGACGGTGCCTTCCGCAGAGATGTCCATCGACGCTTCGATCACCTCTGAGGGGGTCTGGCCGAAACCCGGAGTGTCGAATCCACCCAGGACCTGCAAGGCTCTACTGTCCATCTTCACCGAGATCTGGGAATCGATCGAGATCTCGGCTGACATCACCTGGGCCGGGAGGGGACCCTGCTGGGGCGAAGTGACTTCGTCGCCACGACGATCGGCCATCAACGATCCGTTGGCGACGATCAGCGATAGCGACATCGCGCCTACCGCCAAGGTCTGGATAGAGCCGAACATGCTTCCCCCCTAGTTTCCCGAAGGATACCGTCGCCAAGGGCCTCCCGGGCTCCGGGCTGTCGCTATCCTCGGTCTCCGTGCAGGACCTCTACGCGTGCGCCCTCCGCTTCGACGGCGATCCAGGCGTCACCTTCGAAGAGGTGAAGGAACGCATCGCGAACTGGGTGGGAAAGGCTTACGACAAGCCTGACCATCTCTTAGAGGACCTGGACGGATCCTGGCGTCCGGACAAGGACATCGAGATCCGCTGGGACACCACGACCCCACCCGATGGCTCCGCGGCGCGCTGGACCCTGTCCTGGCGGCGCCCGGATATCGACGAGCCGAGCGTGAGCATCGCAGTGAAAGCCCGCGTCCAGCGCACAGCGGAACAGGCGAGCGCATGGTTCCGGGTGGTGGCCGCCTCGACGGTGCGTCAGATCCGCCCGGTGCAGGTCTCCTGGACCCGGCCGCCGGTGGTCAGATCTCTGGTCAAGGAGCATCGCGTCGTCGCCGACGGACGCAGGTTGATCGACGAGCCCGAGGCGATCGGCGTCGCAGCGGTCGAGCAGGCCCTCATACCGCTGCTGCTCGCCCCTGAGCGCGCACTTCCGGTGGTGGTCATCTCGCTGCCGATCGATGCCCGAGAGCCTCTCGTGGACGCGGGGAAGATGGCCGGGCTCTTGGCGGGATTGGCGCATGTCTTCCTGCTATCGAGCAAAGAAGCGACCCACGCGCTTTCGGCAGCGGTCGGACGCCCACGCGCTGTATACGAGGGGGCGGTGCGCTTGTACTGGCCTGGTTTCACGCCCGAGAGCGACCCCAACGAACACCTGTTGCTGCAGCGACGCGAGATCAAACAGATCCGTGATCGAGAGGGGTCGGTCGCCGACCATCTGCTGCGGCTGGTCGGACAGATCGCGGCACTACACGGGCCAGAGACCTGGCTCGATCATGACTTCCAACTGATCGATGCTCAGGAACGCAAGAAGATCAGGCGAGCAGCACGCGAGAGGTTCCGCGCGCAGGGCGTCGACGACGAACTGCTCCGGCACCTGCGGGATCTCGAGAGCGCGAACGATCAGTACGCCCTCGAGTATGACCGTCAGGAAGCGATCATCGAGGACCTGAACGCGCGGGTGCTCGAGTTGGAGGCGTCGCGGCAGACCGCCTACGACGAGTTGCGACGCCGCGCGCACGCCGCTCGCGCAGCCGGACCCGGAAGCGTCTACGAAGCGGTGAGGTTCGCCGAAGAGGATTGCCGGCGGCTGGTGTTCCTACCAGAGGCTTTCGACAGCGCCTACTCGGCCGCTTACCAGCAGCCCGAGAATGTTTACGAGGTCTTCCTCGCGATGGACCGGATCGCCGGGAAGTACGCGTCGGGCGCTCTGCCGTACGGTCTGGCGGGAGCGTTCGGCGACCTCGGCATCAACTTCGCCTCTGATATCTCCGATACCGCCAAACACAGGTTCCGCTCGGACTACACGCGCACATACAGGGGCGAGGAGATCCTGCTGGGTCCGCACATCCGGCTCGGGAAAGGCAGTGCACGCACGATGCTTCGCATCTACTTCGCCGTGGATGAGCGCGAGCGGGTCTTCGTGATCGGTCATGTCGGCAAGCATCTGAGGGACGCGACGAACCGTTGATCCTCGCTCTGCTCGGAGTCGGCCTCGGCGCGGCCGCACAGACCTCGGTCGGTTTCGGTTTGGGTCTGGTCAGCGTCGCGTTCCTGGTCGCTGCCGTCGGCCCTGCTCAGGCGATCGCCGCGATCCTGTTCCTCAGTTTCTTGACCAACGCGATGGTCGTCGCAAGGGAGTGGCAGAACACCGTTTGGCCCAAGGCGCTGATGCTCGCGGTTCCGTCGCTGGCGATCCAGTTGATCTTCGCCCAGCCGGTCAAGCGTCTGGACAACCAGACCGCGACCTTGCTGGCTGGGATCGTCGTGCTGCTGGCCGCAGCGATGTTGCTGTCGGGCATGCGGGCGGCCAGCCTGACCGGAGGTCGCGGCCTGGCGCTTGCCGGAGGAGCGAGCGCTCTGATGAACATGACCGCCGGTCTGGGCGGACCTGCGGCGGTCCTGTATGCCACGAACGCCGGCTGGCAGCCGACCATGTGGCGTCCGACGATCAACCTCTACTTCATGATCAACAACGCGGCGACGATGTTGCTGCTTGATCTGAGGCCGCCGAGTGATGCCCGTCTCTATCTAGCTGCTGCGGCGGGCGGCCTGGTCGGCGTCGCGATGGCCAGGCAGATCAGTCC
>JBKHYG010000060.1:0-5566 GCA_046565595.1 Actinomycetota bacterium
TCACGGCCATGTACCTGACCGGCCCCACAGGCGACAGCGATGTGCGTGGCGTCGGCGAGGAGAACCTCTATGCCGAAGGTGAGTCGAAGGCTCTGCGCCTGACCGAGCCGACCCTCGAACTCTTCGATGAACTCGAGCCTTCCGGCGACTTCGTCATCGATTCGGCTGCCGAGCGTGTGGCTCCGCCCGAGGATCATCAGGTCCCGAACTTCCCGCTGCTTGCGGGCGCGCCGATCCCGTTCCTGGTGTCGCATCGGATGCACATCCAGGCGGTCCGCATCGGCGATCTGCTTCTTGGTGGCGTTCCCGGAGAGCCGGTCATGGCTCTCGGCAAAGACCTGAAAGATGAGGTCAAGGCCTTGGGTCTCCAGCAGCCCTTCATGCTGAGCCACGCGAACGACTGGACCGGCTACATCTTCACACCCGAGCAGTACGACGCCCAGCAGGGACGCTCCAACCAGGGTGCCTACGGACGCAATCAGGGCGTGTTCATCGTCGGGCGTCTGGTCAACCTGGTGAAGGGCATGCTTGGACGCACCGACATCGAGCCAGCCCCATCGTACGGACCGTTGCAGTTGGTTGACGATCCCTACTATTCGACGGTGACCAACCTGCTGAACACCAGCGGCCCTGCGACCGGCACGGTTCGCGACCTAGCGGTGGTACCTAACATCGTGCTCTCGTGCGAGGGTCTGGCCGAGCCCTCTGACATATCCCGTTTCGAAGAGACCCGGTTCACCTGGCGAGGCGGGAACAACGCGGTCGACACGCCATCCGTGGAGCTACAACTCCAGGTGGGAGAAGATTGGGAGACCGTCGCGACCGATGACGGTTATGAGCTGCAGACCTGGCTCGACATCTACAAGATGCGTCCCGCCGATCCCTACCTGCCGGGAACGACGCCTGGTTGCAACGAACTCGTCGACCAGAAGTGGAGCGCGGCATTCGAGCCGGCGTACGACTTCCCGACCGGCACCTATCGCCTCCGGGCGACCGGGCTGTTCCGAACCGGTCCCGGCGAAGACGAGGCATACGAATCTGTCTCGGAGCCGTTCACCGTCGGGTCGGCCGAACTCGAGATCCTGGATGTCCGCAACGAGGATGGCTTGGTGAGTTTCACCGTTGCCTACCCTCGGGATCCGTCGCAATGGCGGTACCGTCCCCGGTTCGCTTCGACCGGCACTGGTGAAGTGCTCGTCGATGGGTCGCCGGTTGCAACGGCCACCTTCGATCCGATCACGGGTCGTTTCAAGGCCAGCGGCGTCGGCACCGGCGAGATCTCGATCCGGTTCACCGACGGGTTCGGCAACACCGCCGCCTACTAGCCGCTCCCCACCGTTTGGGAGCGCAGGCCCGTGGGTAGTGCTTCCTGGCGATGGAAGAGACTGGCAAGGGCCCTCATGGGGATGACGAGAAGAAGGGGCCTCATGGGGAGGACGAGAAGAAGGGGCCTCATGGTGAGGACGAGAAAGAGCGCCTGAACCGCAAGCTGATGGAACTGCTGAACGAGGTGCGTGTAGCGCTTCCCGGCGTCCAGGTCCTGTTCGCCTTCCTGCTCACGCTGCCCTTCACTTCCAGGTTCGGTGACATCACCTCGACCCAACGCAACCTGTTCGCCGTCGCGTTGGGCACTTCGGCGGCCGCGACCGTGCTGCTCATATCGACCTCGGCTTATCACCGTAACCGGTTCCGCAGGCTGGAACGCGAGGAGCTCGAAGAGAAGCGTGAGATGCTGATCCGGCAGGACCATGTGACAAGCGCCGGATTGTTCTTCATGGCCGGAGCCATGGCCTCCGCACTGGCGGTCGTCTTCGACATGATGTTCGGGGTTTGGGCAGCCATCGGGCTCGGCGTCTCGTACGGGGTCGCAGCCATATGGTTCTGGTACGCGTACCCGAGGCTGAAGCGCATGCAGCATCGGAACGACAAGGGTTCGCCGGCCCGATAGCGAACATCTCAAGGACGCACCTAGAGAGGAGTCTTGAGATGAAGAGGTTGATCGCGCTGGCCGCCTTAGCGCCGATGATGATGTTGCCTGTAGCCGTCCAGGCCCAGGAAGACCCGCCGCTGTATCAGGCTGATGGAACGATCCTGGTGGGCAACCCGTTGACGCGGGAGACAGGCGGTGTGGCCGAGATCGGCGAATCCTGCGGCGAATCGATCGATCCGGACATCCCGACAGGAACCTTCGACGGCACCGACGGCAGATGGCTCTTCCTAGGTGACGATCCGACCGACCTGTGGGGTCACAGAGCTACCCTCACCGCCAACCGGACCATCCCCGACACGCCCGCCCCGGTAGGGACCGGGAACGATGTTGACGCATGGTTCTATGACACCGGTTGTGGGCTGATCAGACCGGTCGATGATCCGAACGCCTATCACATGGCTACCGTCGGATCGAACGAGCAGGGGATCATCCCGCAGGGTGCCCAGTGGGTCGTCGTCGATCTCTACCGCGGGGTCGCCGCAGAGTTCGAGTTCACCATCTGGTCCGACTGAGTGTGATCAGGTCCGGGGCAACCCAAGCAGGTGTTGTATCTGCTTGGTGTCTTTAGAGGTCCGGATCTGGCCGGGTTCGTTGCACACCGGGCAGGGGCCGGGCATCACCTCGGCCATCTCGTCACCGACCTTGACGCCGAAGCTCTCGCCCAGCGAGATGCGGGTCGCGATCCGCTCGGCGTCGATCATGATCGGCTCGTCGATGTGGCCGGACATGTAGCCGACCAGCTCGACATGGTCGTGGGCGCTATCCGCAGCAGACGCGCGGATGGTGGTTATCTCGAACAAGGACGGTTCCTCCCGGTCAGGTCGGGCGGATGCTAACCGGCCTCAGAGGGTCACGGGCCAGGTCGCTCGGGTGCTGCACAGTTGGCCGATGCAGGCCTGTGCGACGGCGTTGTAACTGACATTCGGACCTGGCTGGCCTCGGTCCACTCCGGTCAGGTCGACTATCGCGATGAAATCGAAGTAGTTGCCTTCCTGCTGGACCACGACCGCCTCTGTCGTCAACTGCGCGAGCGCTGGATCGAGGTCGGCGCGCTGCATCCCAACCCGGATGGTCGGTCCTTGGATCTGGTAGGTCTTGGTCTGTACGATGCGATCCTGGTAGCGGTTAGGCCCGATGCGGACCTCTGCTACAGCTCCCTGAGGTGCGGGCGCGTTGCTGTCGCCGACGGCGAACAGCCCAGAAGGGCTGGTCGGGACATACCAAAGGATCCTGTCCGAGTTCGGGTCGATCAGGCCCTCCAGCGTGGTTATAAGCGGGCAGTTCAGGTCTTCGAACGGATCCATCGCAGGGGTCGTACACGGGCCAAGGAGCCGGAATGTGCCATCGGCATCGAAACGATCGATGCTCGAGATCGGGGTCTCCCAGTTCCCATCGGCCGTCAGCCCGCCGCTGACCGCTTCGAGCCTGTAGATCGCGTCGTCGGTCGTGAAATCCCATCGCCAGGCGGTCATCTCAGGGACGACCACCTGTAGGTCCCACAGGCTCATGGCGAAGATCAGGCCCGGCCAGGCCGCGTTTGGTTGCCAGACCGCGATCCCTCGTGCGTCAGAGCCCGAGAACCCGAGGGCGCTAGGGAAGTGGTCTCCCTGACCATCCAAGCCCATGATCTGTTCCGACTCGCTGCCGATGTAGGCCGTTCCCTGCGCGAACATCGAGGTGTCGCTCTCTTCGGCGGAAGCGGAGAAGCGCGTGATCTCGGGCGGCTCGATCTCGTTGACCGCATGCGCCGATGACGCGGTCAGGCAGGAAGCCACCGCGAGCACGATCAGCGCTCGTCGCATGCCTTCCAGATTCGCCCTTACCGTCCGATTCCCTCCGCGGCATGCGGGCACGGTTCCGCTTCATGGGGGCTCGCCCGTTTCGCTCGGTAGTGTCGGCTTCGTGGACACCGGCGAAGGGCTCATCAAGATCCAGGCGCGGCTAGAGGAACTGCGCGGCAGCCTCTTCTATGTGCCGTCGTTGTTCGTGATCGCGGCCATCGGTCTCGCCTTCGGGACCTTGCAGTTAGACCGATACATCGAGGCAGAGAACCTCGCTATCCCCGACCAGTTGAGAGCAACGGTCGACAGCGCCCGTGCGTTGCTTGGCACCGTCGCGAGCGCCACGATCACCTTCGCGGGTGTCGCCTTCAGCGTCTCGCTGCTGATGATCCAATTGGCATCTAGCCAGTTCTCTCCTCGGGTGCTATACGGCTTCTTCCGGGATCCGTTCTCCAAGCGGGTCATGGGGATCTCCATCGGGACCTTCACCTACTGCCTGCTGGTATTGAGGGCAGCGCGCACCGAAGCGGAACCCGGTGGGAGCGCCATCGTTCCGACCGTGTCGGTCTTGGTCGCGGTGTTCCTGGGCGTGATCGCGGTCCTGGCCGTCATCGCCTTCATCAATCACAGCGCCCACTCGATGGAGGTTGGCGAGATCATCAGACGGATCTCCGAGTCCACGCACGATCAGATAGTTCGGCTGTGCCCGGAGCGAGGCAAAGGGAAGCAGGGTGTCGTCGAGGGTCCGATGCCTGATGAGGAGTCGATCCAGATCGAGGCTGCCAAGAGTGGCTGGATACAGAATGTGGACGGATCGGCACTGATCAAACTGGTGCGCCCGGGCGGGATCGTGAGGGTCGATCGTGGTGCGGGAGAGTTCGTCACCTTCGGGACACCCATATGCACGGTCTGGATGCCGACGGATCGCGAGAAGCTTGCCCGCAAGGTTCGGGAAGCCGTAGGCATCGGCCGCAGCCGAACGATGCAGCAGGACATCGCCTTCGGTTTCCGTCAGATCGTGGACATCGCGTTGCGTGCGCTGTCGCCGGGGGTCAACGATCCGACGACGGCGGTGGAAGCGATCGTCCATCTGGGTCCGATCCTGCGGACGCTGCTACTTCGCGACCTGCCCTCTCGGGTGCGTTCGGATGATGAGGGTCGACGGGTGGTACGCCCCCAGGACATGGATCACGCTGACTTCATCGCATTGGCGTTCGCACAGATCCGGATGTCGGCTGCGACCATGCCCTTCGTCAGCGAATCCATCATCGAAACGCTTGGCATGCTCGTGTCCGAGGTCGAGGAGGCGGGGCTGGGTCACCGGGCCGTACCGCTACGCAAGCAGGCCGAACTGGTGCTCGCCGGATGCGAGCGGGCCGCGATGTTCGAGGACGATGTTGCTCAACTGCGAGCGACCGCCGAACGCTTGGATCTGGTGAGTCTGTCCGAGTAGAGGCGGCGCGGCTACTCGATCTGCTTAGACTTGCGCGCGCTCGGGCCCGTAGCTCAATCGGTTAGAGCAGCGGACTCATAATCCGCCGGTTCCAGGTTCGATCCCTGGCGGGCCCACCGCATGTCCCCAGGTCCCGGCCTCGTGCGCCTGCGGCGCCCGGAGGCCGTCACCCCGTGGGCCGCGCTTGGGCCGCTCTCCACGTCGCATCCAGGCCCGCGGCGAGACGATCGAGGTCGTCCGGGAACAGGTGACCGTACAGATCGAGGGTGACGGTGATCGATGAGTGCCCGAGCTGGGCCTGCATCATCTTGGGATGTGCTCCTTGCGAGATCAGCAGCGCGG
>JBKHYG010000061.1:0-1810 GCA_046565595.1 Actinomycetota bacterium
TGCTCCGCGACATCTGGCCTGACGACGCCGAGGTCGCCGAGCTGGCCGCGAGATCGCTGAACCCCGAGTGGTTCACCGCTCGCTATGGCAAGGTTTTCGAAGGCGACCAGACCTGGCGCAACCTAGAGGCTCCGACCGGAGATCTCTACGCCTGGGATGAAGATTCCACCTACATCAAGGAGCCGCCCTTCCTGCTGGATCTCGAACAGCAGCCGCCCGATCCGACGCCGCTGAGAGACGCGCGATGTCTGGCGCTGCTGGGCGATTCGATCACGACCGATCACATATCACCCGCTGGCTCGATAGCGAAGGACTCGCCCGCTGCCGAGTACCTGTTGGAGCACGGTGTCCCCTATGACCAGTTCAACTCTTACGGTTCTCGCCGCGGGAACCACGAGGTGATGATGCGCGGCACCTTCGCGAACATCCGGCTCCGCAACGAACTGGTCCCTGGCAGCGAGGGCGGTGTCACCGTCGGACCGAACGGAAGCGTAACCAGCATCTACGACGCGGCTATGGACTTCCAGGCTGCGGGAGTCCCGCTGATCATCATCGCTGGTTCCGAGTACGGGTCGGGTTCCAGCCGCGACTGGGCAGCCAAGGGAACGGCGCTGCTCGGGGTGAGGGCGGTGATCGCCAAGAGCTACGAGAGGATCCACCGCAGCAACCTGGTGCAGATGGGCGTCGTGCCTCTGCAGTTCCTGCCGGGAGAAGACGCGAAGACCCTAGGCCTGAGCGGCAACGAAGCGTTCACGATCGAGGCGCTGGCCGATCCTGCACCCAAGAAGCGGATCACGGTCTCGGTTCGCGATACCGATGGGCAAGAGCGCTCGTTCGAGGCCATCATGCGTCTGGACACCGCCACGGATGTTGACTACATCCGCCATGGAGGGATCCTGCCGTTCGTGCTGAGGCGTATCGCGGGATGAGTCAGGAGACACCAAGGCCGCCAGCCACTCCGCAGTTCGGTTCGGTCCAACCTGGCGGCCCGATCCACGCCTACGAACCAGGACAAGACTTCCAGGTGTTCAAGCGCAGCGTCGCTGACTTCGACAACAACTGCTACCTGATCCGCTGCAGGCACACCGACGAGTCGTTACTGATCGACGCCTCCGCCGAGCCAGATCTGCTGGCGGACATGATCGGCGATTCACGGCTCGTCGGCATCGCCCAGACCCACGGCCACCACGACCATGTGAGAGCATTGAAGGACCTGGCGGATCGCTATCAGGTGCCGGTGTACGCCCACCCTGGCGATGACTATCCGGCCCCAACCGAAGCTCTCGCAGATGGGCAACCCTTGACGGTCGGTCGCGTGACCGTCTCGGCCTGGCACGTGCCCGGACACACACCGGGTTCGACCGCGTTCCTGGTCGACGGATTCCTGCTATCAGGTGACACGCTGTTCCCTGGAGGCCCGGGGAACACCTTCGGCGATGCCCGCGCTTTCCAGCAGATCATGACCTCCCTGGACCGACTCTTCGAGCTGCCAGACGACACGCGCATATGCCCAGGTCACGGACTCGACTCGACGATCGGCAGAGAACGACCGTTCGTTCCCACCTGGCTCGAACGCGGCTGGTAGCCGCCTGCTAGACACCGCTACCCACATGGACTTCAACGCATGGCTGACGCTGGTGGTGGCCCTCGGGGTCATCGGCCTGCTGGCCACGGACCGCTATTCGCCCGCGCTGATCATGGGCGGCGGGATCACCGTCCTGTTGGTGACCGGCGTGCTGACCGAGGATCAGGCGCTGGCTGGATTCGCCAGCGACGCGCCGATCACGGTCGCAGCCCTCTACATCCTCGC
>JBKHYG010000062.1:0-11349 GCA_046565595.1 Actinomycetota bacterium
TACAGGTATGAACTGAGTCTGGTGCCTTCTTCGCGCACCAGACTCAACTTGTGCGCGGTCGTCCAGATGTTGCCCCTGCTGTCGATCTCGATGCCCGGCTCGTAGCCCGAACCCGTACCGATCCGGCTCTGCGGCTCGAAGGTCATCGACGGGGATGGTTCGCATACGGGCACCGATTCGCCGAAGGCGGCTGAGCCAGATAGGGCGGCTAATACGAGGGCGAGGGCTATCGGGCGACGATCCATGGAGTCTCCTGGTCGGGGGGCTAGTGGAAGATTCGCCAGGCTTGTCCGAGAACCTCCTGGTGTCCTCTTCTAGCGCAAAGCGTGTCATCTGGGGGTCTGGCGGGTACCATCCACCCCGTCGATGATCCGGCCTTCCCTGGTTAAGGTTCCCGGCGCTGCCCTCTGCTGCGCGCTGGTCCTGTCTGCCTGCACCGTCGGACCCCTCGATATGAGCGAGGTCAACGATCTGCCGCTGCGCTCGACGATCTTCGACGGGAACGGGAAGATGCTCGGCACCGTCTACGAGGTCAATCGCTCGAGGGTCACCTTCAGCGCCGTTCCGCAGCATGTCCGTGACGCTTTCGTGGCTGCCGAGGACGAACGCTTCTGGACCCACGATGGTGTGGATGCGATGGCGATCGGCCGAGCCTTCCTTGCCAACCTGCGATCTGGCCAGAAGTTGCAAGGTGGCTCGACCATCACGATGCAGCTGGCCAAGTTGATGTTCGCCGAGCCGCTGGGGCGGCGCACCGTGGAGCAGAAGATCTTCGAGGCGCGCGCCGCACGAGACCTCGAGGAGCGGTACTCCAAGAAACAGATCCTCACCATGTACCTGAATCGCGCCTACTTCGGTTCGCGCGCCTACGGCCTCCGTTCGGCCGCAGAGGCGTACTTCGGCAAGAAGGTCAAGGACCTGAGCATCGCAGAAGGTGCTCTCCTCGCCGGGCTCGTGAAGGCACCATCCACGCTGAACCCGTTCAAGTTCCCCAAGCAGTCGCTGAACCGCAGGGGATATGTGTTGGGACGCATGCTGTTCCTCGGGATGATCGACGAGGCCCAACACGAGGCTGCCACGCAAGAGGAACTGAACCTCAAGCCTAAGGATTACCTCCAGCGCATCGCGAAGCCCTATTGGGTCGAGTACATCGAGCGTGAGGCGCTCGAATCGGATGCCCTCGGACTGACAGAAGAGGAGCGGGCGCGACTGCTCTACCGCGGCGGCCTGAAGGTGCGCACGACCCTGAATCCGCGCTGGCAGAAGTGGGCCGAGCAAGCGGTCAAGGAAGCGCTCCCTTACGAGTCCGATCCTGAGGCCGCACTGGTTGCGATCGACATCCGTACCGGAGCCATCAAGGCGATGGTCGGAGGGCGCGACTTCTTCAAGGATCAGTTCGATATCGCCTCGCAGGGGCTGCGCCAACCGGGAAGTGCGTTCAAGCCATTCGTGATGGCTGCCGCTCTCGAGCAAGGCATCAGCCCGGAGTCTCGCTATGCGTCGGCGCCGACGACGATCGACATCGGCGGCGGGCAGAAGTGGAAGGTCGATAACTACGACTCGAGGGATCGAGGGATCCTGTCCTTGCGTTCAGGGATGATCGGTTCGGTCAACGGTGTCTACGCGCGGCTGATGATGAAGGTAGGCCCGAAGGCGGTCGTCGATGTGGCGAAGAGGCTGGGCATCCGGAAGGCTCGGCTGGATCCGTACCCGGCACTGGCGCTCGGCGGCCTGACCTACGGCGTCACACCTTTGGAGCTCGCTTCTGCATACGCGACGATCGCAGCCAACGGCGCTTACTACCCGCCGCATGGCATCGCTACGGTGACCGACGCAAACGGCAAGACCCTCTTCGATCAGACCAAGCTCGTCCCAGAGCAGGCGATGGACCCGAACCTCGCGTACACGCTCACCGATGTCTTACAGGATGTCGCCTGCTGCGGAACCGGGGTGCGCGCCAAGTTGAGCGGCATCCCCATGGCGGCCAAGACGGGGACGACGCAGGAACTCAAGGATGCGTGGCTCGTCGGCTATACGGCGCATATCGCCACCGCCGTATGGGTCGGGTACCGCAAGCCCAAGCCGATGTTCAATGTCCGAGGCATCAAGGTCGTAGGTGGAACCTTCCCTTCGCAGATCTGGCGCACCTTCATGAGCAAGGTCGAGGCAGAGTTCCCGATCGAGGACTTCGAGAACCCGCCAGGCGTCGCTGCCCTGCGCCTGGTGAACGGCAGCAAGGAACGCTGCCGTCGGTCGGGCGGCGTCGTCGCGACACTCGATCCGGATTCTGAGTTGCGTGCTTGCCCGAGCGCGAGTCCGTCTCAGAGTGAGAGCGGGGTGCCCTCCCCTACCTCGACCCAGCCGCCGTCTCCGAAGCCGACCGATACGAAGCCACCGAAACCGTCGCCGAAGCCCACGCCCACGCGCAGTCCGTCGCCGACGCCGACTTCGACCCCAAGCGAGACGACCACGCCTACGCCGACTTCGACCGCGACGCATCCGCCGCCGAGCAGCCCGCCGCCGAGCAGTCCGACGCCTTCGCCGTCTGGCTCAGCCCCTTCGAGTCCCTCGCCTAGTCCTACTTAGCCATACGCGAACCACGCGAGCGGTTCGATACCATGCTCGTAGTGCGCCTATCTCACATCGCTGCCCGCACCGGCGCAATCGTCATCCTGTTGGCCCTTCAAGCCACGCCTGTCGCAGCCTCCTCTGGCTGCGTCCAGACCGTTGATCCCACCCTCGGTCCCGGATGTCTCATGTCAGACGGCCTGTTCCAGATCGCCGCTGACGCTGGGACCGACCTCGTGGTCCACGAGGCCGATGACATCACAGAACCCGACTCGGCAGACTCGGTGGTCCCATCTGACCCTTTCTGCGTCCCCAACCCGAACACCGATAACCACATGCTGGTCATCTACTCGTATCCAAGCGATGTGGCGAGCCAGTACGGATCGCGTCTCTCCTCGATCCGATCGATGGTCAGGGAATCGAACGGGAGGCTGAACCGCGAAGCGAACGCCTTCGGGGCTCGGGCCGATTACAAGGTCCGGTGCGATGGTGCCGGTCAGGTGACGGTCGTCGAGGTGATGTTGCCGACTCCTTCATACGCGGACTCGTTCAATTCTGTCGTGACCGATCTGCGAGCGCTCGGCTACAACCAGACCTACCGCAAATACTGGGTCTGGCACGAGGGTAGTGCGGGAGGCGCATCGGGAACCGGACATCTCTACACCGACGATCGCCGCACGGTCGACAACGCGAACAATGCTGGCCCTGGCACGACCTCAACCTTCGCTGTCCAGTGGGGCGCGGTCGCGGGATTCTCCAGCCGGACCTGGATGCATGAGAACGCACACAACCTGGGAGCTGTCGCCGACGCGGCGCCAGGTTCGAGCAGTTACGGGCACTGCTGGGATGGCTTGGATGTCATGTGCTACGCCGATGGTGGAACGCCTGCGTACTCCGGAGGTTCCTGCACCGACTTCGAGCATTTCGACTGCGGGAACGACACCTACTTCAACCCCGATCCCGATCCATCGAGTTGGCTAGCCAACAACTGGAACCTGGCCTGGAGCCAGAACCGCTTCTATCGGATGCGGCCGACTACGGGATGGCAGACCTCTTCGTCCACCGTTCCCGAGGCGGCCGGCAGTGTCGATATCCCCCTAGAGAGGCGGGGCATCGTGGATGTGCCGTTCACCATCCAGGTCCAGACGCAGCCAGGTACCGCAACGGCCGGCGACTACACGCCCATCGATCAAGCGGTGACTTTCGCTAGCGGGGAACGAACCAAGACGGTCTCCGTGTTGGTGAACACCGATGGCGACAGCGAAGGTCCTGAGTACTTCACCGTCGTTGCCACCAGCGGAGCTGACGGCGAGGTGACCCAGGGCGTGCATACGGTGAACCTGACCGACAGCGAGGCAGGACCGCCGCGGGTCCGGTTCGGATCCCAAGACTTCTCCGTGACAGAGGATGCGGGCACCGTCGCCGTCTTGGTGCAGCGGATCGGCGACAACTCGGGGACGGCCTCGGTCGATCTGCTCTCTGGTTCTCCAGAAGACATCCAGCCGACCACGCGCACGGTCACCTTCGCTCCCGGCGAGACCGTGGCGACCGCCACCCTCGATGTGATCAACGACGCGATCGGCGAGTCCGCCGAGACGGTGACCATCGGACTCGACTCACCCGTCGGGGCGACGCTGACCGGTCCCTCATCGATCGAGATCACGATCGAGGCCAGCGACATCCAGCCGGATGCGATGATCTCGAACTCCTCTGGTGGCGCATACCTAGGCAACGGGACCTACAACCTGACCACGATCGGCCAGACCAAACTGCAGCGGGGTCGCGCCAACGAGCGCCGGTCCTTCTGGGTCCTGGTCCAGAACGATGGGCCCGAGGCAGCGACCTTCACGATCCGCCGATCGGTGGCCGCTCCAGGCACGAAGCTCTACGCCTTCGATCAGTTCACCGGCGCGAACATCACCTGGCCGTTGCGCAGCGGCTACCAGATCACGCTCGATCCGGGGAAGTCTCGCAAGATCAGGATCAACACCTGGGTGACCGGCTCGGTTCCCTCAGGTGCGCGACGAACCTTCTGGATCTCTGGTAACTGGTCGGGCGATCAATGGAAGCCAGACAAGGTCGAAGGCATCATCGAGCGTCGCTGACGCTAGAGAAGTTCCAGTCCTTCACACGCATCGGAGGCGCGCTGGCCAGAGCCGCTTCGAATTCGCGAGGCAACACGACGCTCGAAGTTCCGATCTCGACGACCTGTTCGAGCATGGCCAGCGGGCTCATGTTGAAGCGGAAGTTGTTCACCTCGCCCTTGATCTGACCGTCCTCGATCAGATAGACGCCATCTCGGGTCAGGCCGGTCAAGAGCATCGTCTGCGGATCGACCATACGGATGTACCAGAAGGCGTTGACGAACAATCCGCGTTCGGTTGAGGCGATCATCTCGTCCACGGATGGCCCCTCGCCTGACACCAGCAGATTGCCGGCCGCGAAGAAAGGCTCGACGCCTGCCTTGGCGGCTACCCACCGGGGGGCGGGGAGTGCTTCCAGCACGCCGTCCCTGACCCAGGCTCGCGCAGGGATGCGGTGCCCCGAGTCGAAGACGCTGCGGAACGCGTCCGAGACACCTGCAGCCACGAAAGGTGTCGTCTCGAGGCCGGGGGTATCTGGATCGGTCGAGATGGTCACGGGCAGCGGCGACAGCCTCTCCCCTATCCGGGTGCCGCCACCAGGCTTGGCGAAAGCGTTGCGGCCATCCAGTGCGACACGAAGAGGCGACACGGCATACATGTAATAGAGCATGTCGGCCACACATGCCGGCGACAGGATCACCTCGTAACGACCTGGATCTAGGGAGTGGTTACTGCGAGCAGCCCAACCGACCCTCTTCGCAGCCTGCTCGTAGTCGCCGATAGGGTCGTAGTCGGGACCGGTGAAGGAGCTCTGCCAGGTGCTTGTCGAGAGGTCGTCGGGCTTGACGGTCACATCTGATCGGCCCCGCTCGACCTCATGGTGGGCTCGAACGCCGGCGCTGGTAGCCAGCCACACGGCGATGCGTTCGTGTTCGACATAGCCGTAGGTCTGGTTACCTTCCCTTCGAGCCATCTGGCATACCTCGGCGACCCCCGATGCGTTCAGAGCTTCAGCGCCGATCGGTTGGCTGTCGTCACTAGTGAAGGCTCCGCTTCCCTCGATCAGAGGCATGGCGTCAGGGGCTTCGGGCCGTCCCTCGCATCCGGCTTCCGCGTCCTTCAGCAACACGAGCGGATCTTCTCGCCCCGTGAGGGTCGCTGCCGAACTGCTCGCGCGCCCTCGGTCTATGGCGATGACGCGGAGGGACCAGTAGTCGGTCGCGCCGTTGGTCGTCGTCTGGTTGTTCGCCCATCGGAGATTCACCGTGCTGCGACGACGAACGATCGTGATCTGATCTTCGGTCTGTTTGGCTCGCTGCGAACCCTCGATGATGGCCACTGGATCGATCATCGTGCCTCCTGGCGGGTGTTCAGGACTGCGATGTCGCGGAACCGAGCTACCGGCGCTCCGTGGCTCACAGGTGCGATCTGGCCCGGCTGACCTTTGCCGCAGTTGAAGGCTCCTCCGAGCATGTAGGTCGAGGGGCCGCCGATACCATCCAGCGCGTTCCAGAAGTCGGTCGTCTTGGACTGATAGGCGACATCGCGAAGCATCCCGTCTATCCGTCCTCCACGGATCCGGTAGAAACGCTGCCCGGTGAACTGGAAGTTGTAGCGCTGCATGTCTATCGACCAGGAGTTGTCTCCTTCGATGTAGATGCCGTCCTCGATGTCGCCGATGAGGTCGTCGAGGCTGACATCTTCAGTGCCCGGCTGCAGCGAGACATTGGGCATGCGCTGGATCGGGACATGGGCCGGAGAGTCTGCGAACGCGCAGCCGTTGCTGCGTCCAAGCCCGAAACGCTGAGCCATCTGGCGGTCCAACTGGTATCCGACGAGCACACCGTCCCTGACGATGTCCCATTGCTGCTGCTCGACACCTTCGTCGTCGAAACCAACGGTCGACAGCCCGTGTTCGACCAGACGATCGCCGGTGATATGCATCAAAGGCGAGCCGTACCGGAGGCTGTCCAACTTGTCGATGGTCGCGAAGGATGTGCCGGCATAGTTGGCTTCGTACCCGAGCGTGCGATCGAACTCGGTCGCGTGTCCGACGGACTCGTGGATGGTCAGCCACAGGTGGGTCGGATCCAAGACCAGGTCGTAGCGGCCAGGCTCGACGCTCGGAGCTCGGAGCTTCTCGCGGAGCAGTTCGGGTAGCCGCGCCGCGCGCTGTTCGAACCCCCACCCGCCCTTGGTCCATTCCCAGCCTCGACCGACCGGAGGCGCAGATGTCTCCATCGTCTCGGTCTCTTGCAGTTCAGGGTCGGTGACCGTGGCCGACACATCAGCCTGCATCCGTAGCCGCTGCTGCACGATGCGCGAGCCAGACGAACTGGCGAAGAACTTCTGCTCCTTGACCGAGTCAACGAAGGAGTACACATGATCCGCGCCCGCCCCTAGGGCTTGACCATCGAGTTCGAGTAGCCAAGCGATCCGATCGGCCTCGGGGACCTCGAACGGGTCGATCTCGTACGAGCTGCACCAGGTGGCGACATGCGCCGGTTCGTCGGCTAACTCGACCCGGTCACCCGCGGCGGCCGCGAACCGCTTGGCGACCTCGGCTGCTCGTTCGGCGGTGGCACGCATGGCGTCCGGGGACAGGACGCTCGTCGAGGCGAAGCCCCAGGCGCCATCCACCAGGACCCGCACCGAGCATCCGATCGCTCGAGAATCCTCCGACGAATCCAGCGAGCGGTCACGCGTTCGGATGGAAGATGTTCGGATCTTCTCGACGCGGAGATCCGCGTGGCTCGCGCCAGCTGAAGCCGCGGTAGACAGACCCGCATCAGCCAGACCATCCAACGGTAGGTCGAGGAACTCCTGATCGACTTTCGGCATGCGCCGTTACTAGCACACAGCACATATCGGACCGGCTCGAAGGTAACGACCAGACCGCGCATCAGACCAGACCCGGGGTCTAGCCTGGCGAGCCATGGCGATGATCGACGGATTCAGTCACCAGGTGCCAGACATCGACCCTGGCGAGACCGACGATTGGGTTGCATCCTTCGATGCGGCTGTCCGAGAACGAGGCGAGGCCCGTGCCCGCTACCTGCTGATCCGCCTCCTCGAAAGGGCAAGAGAGTTGGGCGTCGGCTTCCCAGCCACCGTCTCGACGCCGTATGTGAACACCATCCCCGCCGAACACGAGCCCGACTTCCCGGGCGACGAATTCATGGAGCGTCGGATCCGTGCCTTCATCCGGTGGAACGCCGCGGCGATGGTCATCCGAGCGAACCTCGCCAACGAAGGCATCGGCGGCCATCTGGCGACCTACGCTTCCAGCGCATCCCTATACGAGGTCGGCTTCAACCACTTCTTCCGAGGGCCAGAGGGTGACGGTTACGGCGACCAGATCTGGTACCAGGGTCATGCTGCTCCAGGTATCTACGCTCGCATGTTCCTGGAAGGCCGACTCCACGAGAAGGACCTCGACAGGTTCCGGACCGAACTCGGAGGCGGACTTTCCAGCTACCCGCATCCTTGGCTGATGCCAGAGGTCTGGCAGTTCCCTAGCGTCTCGATGGGTCTTGGCCCTCTGGCCGCCATCTACCAGGCCCGGTTCAACCGCTATCTGCACAACCGCGGATTGGCGGATACCAGCCAGAGCAGGGTCTGGTGTTTCCTAGGCGACGGCGAGACCGACGAGCCCGAATCGCTCGGCGCGCTGTCTCTGGCAGCGCGGGAAGGACTAGACAACCTGATCTTCGTCGTCAACTGCAACCTGCAGCGGTTGGACGGACCGGTCCGGGGCAACGGGAAGATCATCCAAGAGCTCGAGGCTGTGTTCCGCGGCGCAGGCTGGAATGTCATCAAGGTCATCTGGGGATCGCGATGGGATGAGTTGCTCGCCAAGGACTCCGATGGCGTACTGCTAGCCAAGATGAACTCGACGGTCGACGGCGAGTTCCAGCGATACACGGTCGAGGATGGCGCCTACATCCGAGAACATTTCTTCGGCCCAGATCCGCGCCTGCGTCGGATGGTCGAACACCTCTCGGACGAAGAGCTCCGCATGCTGCCGCGCGGCGGTCACGACTACCGCAAGCTGTATGCCGCATACAAAGCAGCTACCGAACAGACCGGGGCGCCAACCGCGATCCTTGCTAAGACGGTGAAGGGCTGGACGCTCGGACCCGAGATCGAAGCTCGCAATGTGACCCATCAGGTGAAGAAGATGGGTGCTGAACAGTTGCGAGTGCTCCGCGATCGCCTGCATCTTTGGGACGAGATCCCAGAAGACTCGCTGTCGGATAGCCTACCTCCCTACTCCCGCCCTGAAGCGCGTTCCGAACTAGCTGACTATCTGCGAGAGCGACGCGAGAAGCTCGGAGGTTCGATACCTAAACGCAGCCGCGGTTCGTCGCATCTGCCCGCGCCCAAGGACGACATATTCGCTCCCTTCGACGCTGGCTCCGGTGAGCAGGCCGCTTCGACGACGATGGTCTTCGTCCGACTGTTGCGAGATCTGATGCGCGACGAGGGTGTCGGCGAACGGATCGTGCCGATCATCCCCGACGAGGCCCGCACCTTCGGCATGGAATCCCTGTTCCGATCCTTCAGGATCTATGCGCCGTTCGGGCAACGCTACGAGCCGGTCGATGCGGAACAACTGTTGAGCTATTCGGAGTCCGCCGACGGCCAGATCATCCAAGAGGGCATCACCGAAGCCGGAGCTATGTCTACCGTCCAGGCTGCGGGTACGGCGTACTCCACATTCGACACCCCGATGATCCCGATGTTCATCTTCTATTCGATGTTCGGTCTGCAGAGGACCGGTGACATCGTGTGGGCGATGGCGGACGCGCGCACACGAGGCTTCCTGCTAGGAGCAACCGCTGGCCGTACCACCTTGAACGGTGAGGGGCTGCAACATCAAGACGGACACTCGCATCTGCTGGCAGCCGCCTATCCGACGCTGCGCGCCTACGACCCTGCCTTCGCCTTCGAGTTGGCCACGATCATGCGGGGCGGCCTGAAGACGATGACCGGACCCGAAGCCAAGGAGGGCCTGTGGTACCTGACCCTGTACAACGAGACCTATCCTCAGCCTCCTCGCCCACAGGGTGTGACCGACGAACAGATCCTCGCGGGCATGTACCTGTTCTCCCCCGCACCCGAGGGGCCATCGAGACGGGCGACCATCCTCTTCTCGGGCTCGGCGTGGGCGGCTGCATCGAAGGCCCGTGACCGCCTGGCAGAACAGCATGATGTTGCTGCCGAGATCTGGAGCGTCACCTCGTACAAGGCGCTGCACGAGGACGCCGCGACCGTCGAACGCGAGAACCGACTGCATCCGTCCCTGCCGGCGCGCGTGCCCTATGTGTCAGCCGCTCTCGAGGGATGCGAGGATGTGGTCGCGGTCAGCGACTTCGTTCGAGCCGTCCCCGATCAGATCGCCCGCCATGTTCCGGGGCGGTTCACCGTCCTTGGCACCGATGGGATGGGCCGCTCTGATACGAGGGGAAACCTGCGTCGCCACTTCGAGGTGGACGCCGACCATGTGGTCGTCGCCGTATTGGATTCGCTGCGTCGTGGCGGGGTGGCAACGCCTGAAGAGGTCGATGCTGTGATCGCGGCGATCGGGATCGACGCGGACGCCCCCGATCCTCGCCTCGCCTAGGAGCCTCGCCTGAGAGCCTCGCCTAGGAGCCTCGCCTAAGAGCCTCGCCTAAGACTCGTTCGCCGCTCGTTCGAGTTCCAGACGAGGAAGCGCCTTCTGTAGCCATCTCGGAAGCCACCAGTTGGCGTCTCCCAAGAGTTCCATCGTGGCAGGAACGAGCACCATGCGTACCAGGGTTGCATCTACGAAGATCGCGACGGCTAAGCCCAGACCGAAGAGCTTGATCGCTCGATCGTCGAACCCCAGGACGAAACTCGAGAAGACGGCCACCATTATCAGTGCGGCAGCGGTGATGACCCGGGCCGTGTGAGCCAGCCCATTCGCAACAGCCTCGCCGTTGTCGCCGCTCTCCAGATACTCCTCACGCACGCGGGACAACAAGAAGATCTCGTAGTCCATCGAGAGGCCGAACAGGATGACGAACAGCATCATCGGAGCCCATGCCTCGATCGGTCCGGTCGCTCCCACCCCGATCAGGTCCTTGCCCCACCCCCACTGGAACACCGCAACGACGACCCCGTAGGCGGCGCCGATCGACAGGATGTTCATGATCGCCGCTTTCAGAGGTACCAGGATGCTCCGGAAGACCATCATCAGCAGCAGGAACGAGACGCCGACGATCACCAGGATCAAGATCGGCAGACGCTCGGCGTTCTGTGCGGCGAAATCACCGAAGATCGCCGTGATGCCGCCGACCATCACCGTCGCACCTGTTCGCTCTGTCGCCTGAGGGATGATCTGGGTGCGAAGGCGCTGCACCAGCGCGTCGGTCTCCTCTGACTGGGGGCTGGTCGCTGGGATCGCTGTGACGACGGCAGCGTCCCCCCGCAGGTTGGACTGCGGTCCAGAGACGGCCACGACCCCTTCGGTGGAACGCAGAGCCGTGATCAGTGGAGCGAGAGCCTGCTCGGCCGATCCTCTGGCTTCGCTCAGATCAGCGACGAGCACCAGGGGACCATTGAAGCCTGGTCCGAACCCTTCAGAGACCAGGTCGTAGGCGCGTCGGGTGGTGCGAGATTCAGGGCCGTTGCCGGCATCAGCTACCCCGATCCGTATGTCGAGCAGCGGCGC
>JBKHYG010000063.1:0-17535 GCA_046565595.1 Actinomycetota bacterium
GAGTGGGTCTAGCAGCGAGTCACCGAAGGCGTCTAGGGCTTCGTGCATCGCCAGGTAGTCGGTGACGGCCTCGCCAGCGGCGTGTTCGGGTTCGCCCGCATCACGCGAGCCCTTGTCCAGGAGACTGGGATAGCCGGGGTGACGGAACAGCGAAGAGAGGATCTCGTCGGCGAAGTAACCGACAGAGGGACCAACGCCGGTGACGCCGATGTCGTTGCGGGGGCCGAAGGCGAGGGCTGCTCCGATGATGCTCATGTGTCCTTACCAACGAGCCAGGTCACGATGCGTGGCGGGGCCGAGCGACATCGGCGTATAGACACCTCTGCCCGATTTGGCTACCAGCGCGTGCGCACGCCCTCTGCGATCTGGCGACTCGGTTTCGTCGGCCACGCATCGCGTGACTCGACTACTCAGCCTCGCCGGTCACGCCTTCATGGAGCGCGTCCCATGCGAGGACGGCGCACTTGATACGCACCGGATACTTGACGACGCCCTTCAGCGCGACCAGGTCGCCGAGTTCGTCGTCGCTCATCGCTTCGTCGCCGCTCATCATGCGACGGAAGCGCAACAGGATGTCCTCGATCTCTTCCTTGGTCTTACCGGTCACCGCCTCGGTCATCATGGAGGCGGACGCTTGAGATATCGAGCAGCCTTGGCCCTCGAAGGCGACCTTCTCGGCTTTGCCGTCAGGTCCCAAGGCGATGCGTACGGTCAGATCATCGCCGCAGAGGGGATTGTGACGATGAACATCGATCTGCGCGCCCTCTAAGGGTTGCTTGTTCCTGGGGCTGCGATAGTGATCGAGGATGACCTCGCGGTAAAGATCGTCTAGCGACATGCTCGGAGCCTAACCGGGCCTAGAGGCCCATCCTCTGCTCGGCGTCGGCGACCGCCTCTACCAGACGGTCCACATCTTCCAGCGTGTTGTACACATGGAAGGACGCGCGGGTCGTGGCCGGGATCCCGTACCGGCGCATCAGAGGCTGCGCGCAATGATGTCCAGCGCGGACGCACACGCCTGCGGTATCGAGGATCTGCGCCATGTCGTGAGGATGCACCAGATCGTGCCAGAAGGAGACGACGCCGCCTCGGCGGGTCAGGTCGGTCGGTCCGAAGATGCGAAGATCGCTCAGCTCGCCCAACCTGCCGAGAGCATGACGCAGCAGGTCTACCTCATGGGCACGCACATCCTCCATGCCGATGTTCTCGAGATACTCGACCGCAGCTCCAAGACCTACCTGCGGAGTGATCGATGGCGTCCCGGCCTCGAACCTGTAGGGGATCTCGTTGTAGGTGGCCTTGTCCATCCAGACCTCGAGGATCATCTCGCCTCCACCTAGGAACGGTGGCATCTTCTCGAGGATCTCCATAGGCGCCCAGAGCGCACCCGAGCCTGAAGGGCCGAGCATCTTGTGGCCGCTCAGCGCCAGGAAGTCACATCCGAGGTTCCTGACATCTACCGGGAGATGAGGAACACCCTGCGCGGCGTCGCACACGACGAGGGCCCCAACTGCATGCGCCGCGGCGCTGATGTCGGCGATCGGATTGATCGTGCCCAGGACATTGCTCATCAGGGTTATGCAGACGAGTTTGGTCTTGGCGTTGAAGGGAGCCTTCTCGAGGTCGAGCGTCCCGTCCTCCTCGACCGGCCAGACCACGAGCTCGACGCCGGTCCTGGCGCGCAGTTGCTGCCAGGGGATCAGGTTCGAGTGGTGTTCCATCTCGGTGATCACGATCTGGTCGCCCTCGCGGAGATGAGCGTCTCCGTAGGTCCGCGCGACGAGGTTGATCGCCTCGGTAGTTCCCCGCGTGAAGACGATCTCGCGGACGCTTGGAGCACCGATGAAACGCGCGATCGCCTCCCGTGCGCCCTCGTAGGCGTTCGTGGCTTCCTCAGCCAACTGGTAGACGCCCCGATGAACATTCGCATAGTGCTGCTCTTCGAACCGAACCATCGCCTCGATGACCTGGCGTGGCCGCTGCGTGGAAGCCGCGGAATCGAGGTAGATGAGCGGCTTGTCCCCGTGCACGCGACGCTCGAAGACCGGGAAGTCCTTGCGGATCACGGTTGCATCGAACATCGCGGCCACCTCTGTCACCCCTTGAAAGCGTCGTACCCGGAACTCTCGAGTTCGTTCGCGAGTTCCGGGCCGCCGCTGCGAACGATCCGTCCGTCGATCAACACATGGACGAAGTCGGGCTGCACATAGTTCAAGATCCGCTGATAGTGAGTGATCATCAAGACCCCGGTCTGATCGCCTGCGACGGTGTTGATGCCTTCGCTGACGGCCTTCAGGGCATCGATGTCAAGACCCGAGTCGGTCTCGTCCAGGATCGCGAGTTCGGGTTCCAGGACCGCCATCTGCAGGATCTCGTTGCGCTTCTTCTCTCCGCCGGAGAAGCCCTGGTTCACATAGCGCTTGACCATCTCGTCGCTCATGCCGAGCAGAGCCATCTTCTCGCGTAGGAACTTGAGGAACTGAACCGGGCTTATCTCGGTTCCGGTGCGCGCGTTGCGGGCCGCGCGCAGGAAGTTGATGACGCTGACGCCGGGGATCTCTTGCGGGTACTGGAACGCCAGGAACATCCCAGCGCGCGCACGCTCGTCGGGCGCGAGCTCGGTCAGGTCCTCGCCCTTGTACCTGATGCTGCCGGATGTGACCTCGTAGCCGGGCCGGCCGGCCAGGACATACGACAGCGTGGACTTGCCAGAGCCGTTCGGACCCATGACGGCGTGCTTATCGCCCCGCTTGATCGTCAAGGACAGACCGCGGACGATGTCGCCCTCGACTCCTTCGACCTTGGCGTGCAGGTCATCGATCTCTAAGAGGATCTCGCTCATGCTGTTTCAACCTCGATGACCACCATGTCGTCTTCGACGGTGGTCGGATAGACGGTAACCGGCTGGGTCGCATGGAACGCCCGTACCTCTCCGGTGGGGATGTGGAAGCGCGCGCCGTGCAGATCGCATTCGATCTCTTGTTCGTCGGTATCGACGAACCCTTCGGACAACGAACTCTCTGCGTGCGTGCAGGTATCGCTGATCGCGTAGTAGCCGCTTGGCAGCTTGAATACAGCGATCGGTTCAGGGACGCCTTCGGTGACGCGGATCGAGCCGCCCTCGGGGATGTCGCCGACCTTGGCCGCCTGGACCTTCATCTCAACTGCTCCAGTTCGGCTTCGACGAAGCCCTCGAGCCGCTCACGGACCGCAGCGACCCTGACGCGGTCGATCACCTCTTGGAAGAAGCCGATTACGAAGAGTCGTCTGGCATCCGCGTACTCGAGGCCCCGCGACTGCATGTACCAGAGCACCTCGTCGTCAGGCCGTCCGACGCTCACACCATGGGTGGCTCCGACGACCTCGCTGGTGAGGATCTCAAGGAACGGAGATGCGTCCGCTCGAGCCGTATCGCTCAGCAACAGGTTGCGATTGGCCTGCTTGGCGTCACAATCCGTGGCCTCGTGTTCGATCTTCACAAGGCCGGCATAGACCGAACGCGCCTTCCCAGCGAGCGCACCCTTGTAGTACAGCTCGCTGGTCGTGTTAGGAGCGGCGTGGTGCTGCAGGGTTCGGTGGTCGATGAACTGCTGCTCGTCTCCGAAATACATGCCGAGCATCTCTGTGCTGGCGCCCCTCCCATCGAGCACGCTCTCGGTGACGCACCTCGAGTGTCTGCCGCCGAGCGAGGCGATCATCGTGCGCACCGTCGCCTCCTGGCCGATCTTCGCCCGCGTCGGAGCGAAGTGCCACACATCCGGCGCGTAGTCCTGGATGGCGAGGTAAGACAGTTGGGAAGCATCTCCGACGGAGAGGTAGGTCGGGTGCACGGCTAGGGAAGCGGTTCCCCCGAGCTCGCTCTTGGATCGGTCGATGACCGTGGCCTCAGCGTTCTCTTCGAGGATCACCAGGGTCAGCGGGAAGACGGCTCTGCCGTGCTCGGGCAGGGTGCGCTGGAGCACGATGGGCTCTTCGATCACCTTCCCCCGAGGAACGAGGATCACGGCCCCTCGCTGCGCGAATGCCGTCGCCAGGGTGGTGAAGAAGGCCTCACTGTCCGGCCAGTCGGCATCTAGCAGGGCAGCCAGGATGCGTTCGTCGGAGATCGCCTCTGGGAGCGTTGCAACGATCCCACCGACCTCGCGGACGGCCTCAGCACCTTCGAAGGCGACATCCTCTACGCCCGGCTCGAAGGCATCGAGGCCGAAGCCTTTGAGCGCGTCGTGTTTCCATGCCTCCGCGTCCAATATCGGCGTCTCGAACTCGGTATGACGCTTGAGCGCGGCACGGCGCGCCTCGCTCCAAGCTGCTGGTTCTTCGTCAGACAGCGGGGCGAGGGCGGAATCGGTGAACTGGTTCATCAACAGGCGGCTCAACCGACGGCACCGTCCATCTGCAGTTGGATCAGCCGGGTCAGCTCGACCGCGTACTCCATCGGCAGTTCCTTGGTGATCGGCTCGATGAAACCGTTGACGATCATGCCCATCGCTTCACCTTCGGGGATCCCGCGGCTCATCAGATAGAAGAGCTTCTCCTCACCGATCTTCGAGACCGTCGCCTCGTGACCGATCTCGGCGGTCTGGTTCTCGATCTCCATGTACGGATAGGTGTCGCTGCGGGAATCGGTGTCGAGGATCAACGCATCGCATTGCACGAAGCTCTTGCAGGCTTCGGCCTTCGGATCGACCCGCACCAGGCCGCGATATCCGGTGCGGCCCCCGTAGGCGCTGACGGACTTCGAGATGATCTGGCTCGAGGTGTTGCTGGCCGCGTGAACGACCTTCCCACCGGCATCCTGGTGCTGGCCTTCCCCGGCGAAAGCGACGGAGAGAACCTCGCCGCGCGCACGCTCACCCATCAGATAGATGGCCGGATACTTCATCGTGATCTTGGAACCGATGTTGCCATCGACCCACTCCATCACGGCGTCCTCGTAAGCGACAGCCCGCTTGGTCACCAGGTTGTACACATTGTTCGACCAGTTCTGGATGGTCGTGTACCTGACCCGCGCTCCCTTATGAGCGATGATCTCTACCACCGCCGAATGCAACGAGTCGGTCGTGTAGACCGGCGCCGAACAGCCTTCGACATAGTGAACATAGGAGCCCTCATCCACGATGATGAGCGTCCGCTCGAACTGGCCCATGTTCTCCTTGTTGATGCGGAAGTAGGCCTGAAGCGGTATCTCGACCTCGACGCCCGGCGGGACATAGATGAAGGAGCCGCCCGACCAGACGGCGGTGTTCAGTGCCGCGAACTTGTTGTCGTTTGGCGGGATGACGGTACCGAAGTAGCGCTTCACGAGGTCAGGCCGCTCGCGCAGAGCGGTGTCCATGTCCGAGAAGAAGACGCCCTTCTCCTCGAGGTCCTTACGGACCGAGTGGTAGACGACTTCCGACTCATATTGTGCAGTGACGCCGCCGAGGAACTCGCGTTCGGCTTCGGGGATGCCGAGCTTCACATAGGTGTTCTTGATGTCCTCGGGCAGTTCGTCCCAACTCTTGACCTGGCCCTCTAGGGGCTTCAGGTAGTAGTAGATGTCGTCGAAGTCGATCTCTGAGAGATCCGCGCCCCAATCGGGCATCGGCCGACGCAGGAAATGCTCGTACGCCTTCAAGCGGATCTTGGTCATCCACTCTGGCTCGCCCTTGGCGCGGCTGATGTCCTCGACGACCTGGGCGCTCAGGCCCTTGGTGGGGGTGTTGACGGAACTGGACGGGTCATGCCAGCCGTAGCGGTATCCCTGCCCTAGGTCAAGATCCTGGGGAGTGGTAGACAAACTCTTCGACTCCTTCGCGTGTTCATGCTGGAGCGTTCTTCTTACGCACCGAGCCTATCAGTGCTCATAACGCCTTTCACCGGGTGTTCCTGCCCTGCGGAAAGGCGCGGACCCGCCCAAGCATCGGGCGGGTCCGGCGGATACCGATCATCTCTCTACCGGAGCCCTGACCAACGACCCCCATTCGGTCCAGGAGCCGTCGTAGTTGCGAACCTTGTCCCATCCGAGGAGTTCGTGAAGCACGAACCATGTCAGCGCACTTCGCTCGCCGATGCGGCAGTAAGCCACTACCTCCTTATCGGGGGTGATGCCTTCCTCCTCGTAGAGCTTCACGAGCTCTTCGGGAGGAAGGAACTGGCCGGTGTCGGTATTCACATTCTTGCCCCACGGGATGTTCTTAGCGCCAGGGATGTGGCCACCGACCTGACTCTGCTCTTGGGGCAGATGCGCGGGCGCCAACAGCTCGCCCCGGAACTCTTCTGGACTGCGCACATCGACCAAACCCTTCGAGTCCTTGCCCAGCACATCGGTGAGGATCTGATCGCGGAAGGCCCGGATCTCGTCGTCTGGGGTCGGAACCGGATAGCCCTTGGTCGAGGACACCTTCGGCTCTTCCTTGGTCAACTCCCGACCTTCCAGTTCCCATTTCTTGCGCCCGCCGTCCAGCAACTTCACCTTCGGGTGCTGGTAGTAGCGGTAGTACCAGTAGGCGTAGGAGGCGAACCAATTGTTGTTTCCCCCGTACAGCACTACCAGGGTGTCGGGGGTGATCCCCAGCTTGTCCTGCAGCTTGGCGAAGTCTTCGGCGGACAGGAAGTCTCGGCGAACACCGTCCTGAAGGTCTTCCTTCCAGTTGATGCCGATCGCCCCGGGGATATGGCCGCGGTCGTATGCGGTCGTGTCCTCGTCCACCTCGAGCAACCTGAGGTTCGGATCGTCGAGGTTGTCTGCGAGCCAACTGGTCGTGACCAGCACATCGTTGGCGTAACCGCTCATCTAAGCCTCCATGTTCGCAAGGTTTCCACTACGCCTATAGTGTAAACATGGCGAGCAGGGATGTGCAACCCCCTCTGACCAGGCGTTCTCTAGAACATGCCCATCGCGAGGCGAGCGTCTTCGCTCATGCGCTCCATGGACCAGGGCGGATCGAAGGTGCACTTGCTCTCGACGACCCCAACACCTGGCAGCGTGGTTATGACCTGCTGGATCTGCTGCTCGATCAGCGGACCAACAGGGCAGCCCATGGATGTCAGCGTGTAGACGACCTTCACGGTGTCGTCGTCCACATCGACCTCGTACACGAGTCCGAGGTCCACGACATTGATCCCGAGTTCGGGGTCCACGACCATCTTCAAGACCTCGAGCACATCCTCGGTGGTGGGTGACTCGCCGTTGCCTCCTGGCTTAGGGGTCTCCTCCGGCTGCGGGGCGTTCTCTTCGCTCATGACCCTGATGGTAGCCAACGCCCGCGGCCTCGGCTCTGGGACTCTTTCAGCAGGACCCGTACGGGTGCGGCCAAGACGACGAGCAGCACCGCGTTCCCGATGGCCCGCATCGAGTCCCAGGCCAGAGAGGTCACGAGATAGAAGCGCCAGTAGCCGGCCAGGTTCTCCGTGCCTGAAGCTCCCGGCTGGAAGGCCAGAGATGAGCCGCTGCGTTGGAACGGCCAGAACGAAAGGTTCAGTAAGGCGCCGAACACATAGCCGACGAACCAGCCGTAGATCGCGATCGGGATCGGGCCTCGGTCTCGCACCACCAGCCCTGCTCCCCCGCCGGCCCATCCCATCGCCAGAGCTTGGAACGGTAGCCACGGTCCGATGCCGCCTGTGATCAGCGCACTCGCGAGCATGCTCGTAGAGCCGAGCAGGAAGCCGGCGCGGGCACCCATGGTCGCGCCGACGATGATCGGAAGCGCGAACATCGGGCTCGCGCCGCCGAAGGAACCCGGGATGCGTAGGACCGCGTTCACGCCCGCAAGGACCCCGAGGACGGCGACCTCGTGCGAGGTGTACCGACCTCCTAACGCGACGAACAGCACCGCGCCGGCCAAGATCACGGCCGCGATCGGCGCGATCTGCTCCAGGGCCAAGGTATCCTGGAGCAGCGGCGCGGCTAAGAATGGCCACACGAAAGCCAGTGCACCGAGCGAGTGGAGCGCGATAACTGCCGTCCGCATCGTCGTGTTCATGCGTACGCCTCGAGTTCGACTCGCCGGTCGGCTAGCCGAACCAGGTCGCTGTCGTGGGTTGCGACGATCGCGCAGCCGCCAGCGTTCGTGTGCGCGCGCAACAACGAAGAAAGCATGCCCCTCGCGTGCGCATCCAGCCCTCGGGTCGGCTCATCCAGGATCAGAACGGACGGGGCACCGGCGGTGATGGCAGCAAGAGCTACACGGAGCTTCTGCCCAGCAGACAGTTGGCGCGGAGACCGCTTGGCCAACTCCGCTATGCCGATCGCTTCAAGGCACCCGCCCGGCTCGATCCGAACGCCTCGGCATCTCTGCGTGAACGCGATCTCATCTTCCACGGTGGCGCGACAGAAGATGCGCTCGACTCGCTGCGGAAGGTATGCGATGTGCTCGCCGGCGCGATCGTGACCGCGTGGATCCCATCCGTTGACACGGACGCTTCCTGAAGCAGGCTCCAATGCGCCCACGAGCGCTCGTAGCAGCGTCGACTTGCCGGCACCGTTGGGCCCGGTAACCGCGACGGTCTCGCCCGGCTCGACCCAGAGGCTCACACCCTTCAGGACCTGCCGTCCGGCGAGTGTTATGCGCAGATCATCTGCGACGAGCCGTCCTTGCCTGGGCTGACATGTAGGCCACGACTCGCGCGGGCCGGGTTCCTCGGTCAGCTCGAAGACCCGGTCGGCTAGATCGGCCACGCTCTGGGTGCGATGCTCGGCCAGCACCACGGTCGCGCGTCCCCTGAAGCCGTCTAGGAGTTCGCGCAGCGAAGCGGTCGCCTCTGAGTCCAGGGGCCCGAAGGGTTCGTCCAACAGCAGAACCTCGGGATCGGGAGCTATCGCGGCGGCGATAGCCACACGCGCTCTCTCCCCAGATGACAGCTGATCCAGTCGGCGGTCGGCTAGATGCTCAGCACCGACCGACGAGAGGGCCCGGTTCGCCCGTGCCCTGATCGAGCGGGCATCCTCACCGATGTTCTCCAGTACGAAGGCGACCTCTTCCAGAGCGCGTTCGGCGACGCCACCGCCCTCAGGGTCTTGGGCGACGAATCCGATCCGATCCGCGAGGTCTCGATCCAAGCGACTCATGTCGATGTCGCCTACCTGGACCCTGCCGCTAGCGACGCCGCCCCTGTGCCAGGGCGCGAGGCCGGCGAACAGACGCAGAAGCGTGGACTTTCCTGATCCGCTCGAACCTTTGAAAACGCTCAGAGATCCTTGCTCGATCGAGAGTTCTTCTAGTTCGACCACGGGACCGGGATCGACATATCGGTAGCGCACGCCAGCTGCCGAGATCATGCGTTCTCCCGTGCCGGTTCCAACAGGGTCGGCGCGTTCAGCATCGCGGGTAGAGGCAGGAGCAGCAGGGCTCCAATCAGCGTCGCTGGACCGAACGAGGGGAAGACCAGGCTCGGATAGGCCGCCCATGCTCTGGTCTCCGCGGTTGCGATCGCTAGCGCCGATACGACCAGACAGCCGGCAGCCAGGAAGCGTTCGCGTCGGCTCATCTTCGCTGCGGACATCCGTGTCGGCGATGCTCGATGGAAGCCTCTGGCATGCATGGACTCGGAGAGGTTCGCTGCACGATCGAGCGCCGAAGCAAGGACAGGGATGATGAGAGCTAGTGCGCCCCGAGGTCCGCGGATGCGCGCGCCTCGAAGCCTCTGGGCTTCGCGAACCTCTCTGCTGGCTGCCGCAAGGGAAGGTATGAAGGTGATGGATACAGACAGCAACACTCCCAGATGTCGAAGCCGCGCGGGCATGCGTCGGATCCAAGATGTCGGATCGCTCACGACCGCCAGGACGATCGCGGCAAGCATGACACCCGCGATCCGCAACGCGTCCGCGGCTTCGTGCGCGAAGACCTCCGCTGACAGATCACCCCCGACCGTGAAGCCCCCGAGCCATGCAGGCAGCCGAGCTTCTGGCAATCGGACCAGGACCGTGGTTCCGGTGCGACCCGTCGAGGTGAACAACGCGATCCGCACGAGTGCAACTACGAGGATCCCGACACCCGCGGTCTTCAAGATGCCACCGGTCCCTGGCCTTCGAGCCACCCAACCCACCGAGACGATCGCAGCGATGATGACCGTGCTTGCGAGCGGATCAGTCGTCGTGGAAGCGAGCACCATCGCCGACAAGGTCCACGCTGCCCAGGCAGCCGGATGAAGGCTCAAGTGTCCTCCAGCAAGCGACGCCGGAACCATCGCGACGCCAAGATCATCGCTGCGATAGCAAGGATGAGGCCGAGGGTCGCAAGCAATGGAGTCCCGACAGATACATCTCGCTTGGGCTTGGCCACCGGCCGAGCGCACGGGAGCGCGCCCACATCGGCAACCGGGGGATTCCCGCCCTCTGGCGTATGAGCGGCGAAACGCCACGCATCTACGATCCCGTTGGTCACCGATAGATCGCTCGCCCCGAGTTCGCTGAAGACCCAGCCCTGCGCACCCAGGCGATAGGCCCCCCAGAAGATCGACTCGCCCTCGAAACGGCAGAAGCAATCCTGCTCCGGGGTAGCACAACCCACACCGTCGATCGAGCACACCGCCACCCGTCCACCGAAGTCCTCGAGACGCAACTCGAGTCCCGTCATCTTCAGTGCATCCAGGCCGCTTATGGGGCCTTCGAAGTTCAGGCAGTAGCGCCTCTCGGTCTGGCCATCGTCGATCAGCAGGCTCGCCTGGTCAGGCCCGTCTCCGATCGCGAAGCACGGTTGGGCGGCCGCGACCGGGAGGATCGCGGCCAGCGCGAAGGTCGCCACTGCCAGGGCACCTCGGCGGTTCATGTCGTCCGTCGCCGTCCTACGGTCCACGCCAACCCGCCGAGCACCAACAGCGTCGCTGCGGCGCTCAGACCCGTCCTCCGGCCGGTTCCTGTGCCCTCTGGCGCACCCGCCAACTCGGGTCCTCCGGACTCGGATCCGGTTGGCGAAGCGGTCTGTGCCGGGATGATCTCGAGCGGCGGCCGGTCTGTTTCGCCGCGCTTGGTGCCCCCTGAGGACGGCGAAAGGTGAGGGGATGAGGAGGCTCCCGGAACCACCGGATCGATGCGGGACGATGTCGTCGTCGAGGATGTCCCGCGCAGCGGATACGGGGCACCCAAGTAGCCGGGCAGTCCCTGCACGGTCGCATAGAGGTTCGGCCCGTCGGTCGCGGCGGAGTACCTGAATCCCCCTGAACGCGTGGCGAACGTGCGAAGGGCTCTCGATGCGTTGCCGCCCTTCCAGGCCGGACCGAGCAGCGCGATCATCGAGGCAGCCAGACCGGTGGAGTTCGAGTTGACCCTCTGACCCTCAGAGAACGGGAACGCTCCCTGGGGAGCCTGCACCGACCTCATCCAGGCGATCGCTCCCGAGATGCTCTCGTCTTGGACCGATCCTCCGCTGAGGATCAGCATGGTTACGACCATCGCGGTCGTGTCGGTGTCCGGGCCACGGACGCAGCCGCGCTCATATCCGTAGCCGCCAGCCTGGCATCGCGACGCACGGATCAGCGCAAGCGTCTTCGGGTCTACCGGGGTTCCAAGTGCGTTACGGGCGATCCCGATGATCGCCTCGCTGTAGATGTTGCCGCCATGACCTCCGGTGAGTGGCTCTCGTTCGGAGTCGAGTATGGCGACATAGTCGGTCCCGCGGAAGTCTCGGGGATCTTCGTCGGCGGCGATCAACCCCAGGATGATCCGGGCCGCGTAAGTGGGGTCCTTCTCCGCCCGTGTCGGCCCGTCGGCCGCGACGCGATCCAACGCGAGCTCGATGACCCTGCCAGATAGCCCAGCCGATCGCAGGGTTGCGATCACCTCGGCGGTCGCGTCGGCAGGCGCCCCGAGGTTCCCGAAGCTGCCGTCAGACTTCTGCTGGGCGACCAGCCAGTCGATCGCACCCCTCGCGGTCGAGGCTGCTCGCGCCGGGACCCAAGCGGATCCCAGCGCGAGCAGCACCAAGAGGGCCGCTAGCAGGCTGCTTCGTCGGCTAGGCAGGTTGCCCATTGCGTATATGAGAAGCCAAGGACCTTGCCCGCGGTGGCCTTGAAGTCGGCCACCCCGACCAGCGAGTACTGCCCGTTGACGGTCATCCTCCAGTAGGTGGCAGCCGAATCACAGATACCGTCGATGCAGGACACATAGGGACCGAAGCTGGTCGCCGTGATCTCGTAAGAGTCGATACACCCGGTGTTCTTGGCGGCTTCGAGTACGGCGATCCCATCCGAGTTGGCAGCGACGCTGACCCCGCACTTGGCGTACTCGACCCGGGCGACGGGTTCTAGGGCCGACAGATCGAGGGTCACTTGCACCTGTGCGGCGTGTGCCGGGGCGACGCTCGCCGCTACGGCCAGGATGGCCGCGATCATGATGCGCTTCATGCGCTTTCCTTCCGCTCTGCCCAACCTCCTCGGGTCGGGTCCTGATGGCTGACCTCGTCAGCAGGATGGAAGGCGGAAAGGCCGCAAGGGCCTCGCTGCTCTTCGTCCTCTGCCTCGGAGGACGGACCAGAGCGCTCCGGCGGGAGGGTTCTCGGGCTTGCCACCGATGTGGCCTACCGTTGCGGGACAGCGCCGGATTCTGACCGGCTTCCCCCTCGTTTCCGATCCAAGGTTCGGACCGTCGGGTGCGTTATCTAGTTCGTGGTCGGAGAATGTACCACCGCGATCAACGCCCCGTCGAGCGCCGGTCGGGCCCTCCGTTTCACCGTTCACTCGACCGTGAAGATCGTCTCTATCGCTGGATCCAACGAGGCGGCCACGGCGCAATACTTCGAGTGTGCCAGGTCGAGAGCCTTCTGGGCCTTGTCCCTGTCTATGGGGCCACTGAACCGATATGTGATGGCGATCCGGCGGAACCCCCAAGGGGCTTCGTCTGCTTGCAGGCTCTCGACCCGAGCTTCGAGGGAGCCCCATGTCTGGCGCTGTTTGGTCAGGATCTGAACCATCGTGTATGCCGCACATGCAGCCAGCGATATCGGTAACAGGTCAGAGGGTTTCGCCCCGGTGCCTTCCTCGCGTTCGCCGTTGATCGGTACGACCGCATTCCCCCACGAGTCGATCCCGGTGTATCTCTGCCCTTCATGCCAGACGAGTCGAGTGATGCTCATCGATCGCCCTCGGGCAGGCGTTTGGGTGAGCTATCCACGAACGGGGGGTCGACCACCGCGAACGCGCCGCGCTTGCCGCGAACATCGACCTCCACACGATCTCCGACGAACCCTGGGTCCAGATACGCGAGCGCGATCCCGACCCGGAGGGTCGGCGACATGGTGCCGCTGGTGACCTGACCGATCCGGCTGTCACCGTCGAACACCTCGCAACCAGCGCGGGGGATGGATCGACCCAAGGATCTCAGCCCTCTCAGGAGCTTCCGAGGCTCGGCGTCCAAGGCGACAGATCCTGGGAAGACCCGGCCTTCGAGTTTGACCGCCCAGCCCAGCCCCGCCTCGATCGGAGTCGTCTGCTGATCGATGTCGTTTCCGTGCAGCGGATAACCCATCTCCAGTCGCAGGGTGTCGCGAGCGGCCAGACCGCAGACCTCGCCGCCGCGGTCCCGAACATCCTCGACCAGTTCCATCCACAGGGTGAGCCCGACTTCGGCCTCGGTGTAGATCTCGTATCCCCACTCGCCGGTGTAACCGGTCCGGCTGATGATCGATCCGTCCTGGACGATGACCCCGGTGTACGGCGATCCCTTCACCCCAGGCCATCTCGCTTCGATCAGAGGCTTTGAAGCTGGGCCTTGAACGGCGATGGTCGTAAGACCTAGGACGGACAAGGACACGCTCGGGTCGGCGTGGGCCTGCAAGACATCCATCACGGCGTCGCGGTTGGAGGCGTTCGGCACGACCATGATTCGATCATCGGCCAGACGGTAGGAGATGAGATCATCGATGATACCCCCGGCTTCGTTGCAGACCATCGCATAGCGCGAACGACCGACCTTCAGATCGCTCATCCTGTTGGTGAGCACGCGCTCCAAGAGGGCGCACGCACCCTCGCCTTCGACCAGGATCTTGCCGAGGTGGCTCACATCGAAGATCCCAACGCGTTCGCGCACCGCGGCATGCTCGACGAGGGTGCCTGAATAGCTGATCGGCATGTCCCACCCGCCGAACTCCCCCATCTTCGCACCCATCTCGCGATGGGCGGCATCCAGCGGCGATGTCTTCAGCATGCCGCGACGCTAGCCCGTGGCCTACGATGAAGTCCAAGACCGGTCACGAGCCGGAGAGGCACGATCCCGAAAGGACACCGATCTTGGGCGACAGTTTCGATCTCATCGTGATCGGCGGCGGCACCGGCGGCTACTCGACCGCTATACGGGGAGCGAGCCTCGGCTTGAAGACCGCGCTGGTCGAACGCGCGAAGGTCGGCGGGACCTGCCTGCATTGGGGGTGCATCCCTACCAAGGCGCTGCTACACGCCGGTGAGGTGCTGGACACGGCCAACGAGGCGAACGATTTCGGCATCAAGATCGGGGAGACCGGATACGACTGGGACGGCGTCCAGTCCTACAAGGACAAGGTCGTAGGCAAGATGTACCGTGGCTTGAACTCGCTGATGAAGCACCGCGGCATCGAGATCGTCGAAGGCACCGCGAGCTTCGAGAAGGTCGGCGAGATCAAGGTGGAAGGCCGGACGCTTCGGTCCGAGAACATCGTGATCGCGACCGGCAGCGTGCCGAAGATGCTGCCCGGCCTCGAACTTTCAGATCGGGTCATCACCAGCGATCAGGCGCTGAGCGTCCCTGTGCCGGGATCCGCGATCGTGCTGGGGGGCGGCGCGATCGGCTGCGAGTTCGCCAGCGTCTGGCGTTCCTTCGGAGCCGAGGTGACCTTGGTCGAGATGCTCCCCAACCTAGTGCCTCTGGAGGATGCCGACTGCGGGAAGGAGCTGGCGCGCGCCTTCAAGAAGCGCGGGATCGAGGTCCACACCGGGGTCAAGCTGGAAGACATCACCGATACCGGCGATGGCGTGACCGCATCCCTCGTGGGCGGGGAACAGCGGACAAGCCTGAGCGCAGATGTGATCCTCATCGCGGTCGGTAGGCGACCGGTCACCGAGGGACTATCCCTGGACAAGATCGGCCTCACCCCTGACGAACGCGGATTCGTACCCGTCGACGAACAGGGTCGCACCGGGGTCGAAGGAACCTGGGCGGTGGGCGATGTCATCGACACCCCGATGCTCGCGCATGTCTCGTTCATCGAAGGCATGAGCGTGGCAGAGCGCATCGCCGGACAGTCGCCCCGGCCGATCGACTACGACGCCATCCCGCGAGCGACATACTCGATGCCAGAGGTCGGCGCCGTCGGCCTCACAGAGCTGCAAGCTAAGGAAGCTGGATACGAGGTGGAGACACACTCGGTCCCGATGCAGGCCATAGGCAAGGCGACGATCCTCGGCAGCAATATCGGGTTCTGCAAGGTCGTCTCAGAGAAGGGCGGCCGGATCTTGGGCGTTCACTTCGTCGGGGCACGCGTCACCGAACTCGTAGCCGAAGCCATGCTCGCGGTGGGCTGGGAGGCTCGTCCTGATGAGGTGGGCCAGCTGATCCACCCTCACCCGTCGCTGTCAGAGATCTTCGGCGAGACTGCCCTCACCATCGCTGGCCGAGCGCTGCACGCGATGTAGCTACAGCCCGCAGGCGGAATACCCGCCGGCTTCGAAGAGCTGTCTCGAACAGGCTTTGATCCGAGGGAAGTATTCACCCATCACGGCAGCTTCATCGACGCCGTAGGGGACACGCTGGATCGAGTGGTCGAAGTCCGCAGCCGGCAACATGTGCCGATAGATGATGTTGCCGTCGTAGTAAGCCCCGCCCCAGGGCAGCCAGTTGGCTGCGTTATCGGGACGATCAGCTGGGTCGCTCACGACGATCGTGAGATAGCCGTCCTCGTCCAGCGCGACCTCGGCGTCGTAGAGGCAGCCAACGAAGCGTTGGGTCGCGAGTTCGTTCTGGCAGATCGAGAAGTACCGCATCTCGAACCCGCCGGTCACCTCTTGACCCGAACGGGTGTCTGGTGCGGTGGGAGCCTTTGCGCGGATGACGAACATGTCTCCATCCTTGCGCGAGAAGAGCGAGTAGAGATAGTTGATATGCAGGTTGGATAGGAAGCCGCCGTTCTTGGGTGCGTACTGTGCGCCCTGCGGGAATCGGCGCGCGAACTCGTGGACGGTGCCCCAGAACTTGACGAACCTGGGCGGCGATTGCTCGGGCGGGTACGGCAAGCCACGAGGGACCTCGTCTGGCATGTTCGCATCTCGGATCGCTTCGCTGACCACATCCTGGGTCGAGGGGGGCAGCGGCTCGCACGCTGAGAGAGGCAGCGCGAAGGAGCCATCTCGGGTGCGCAGCGTCAATCGCGGCAAGGGAACGCTCCCCTCGATCGAGCTGGGATCGTCCCCCACCTAGACCCGATAGATGAGCATCTCACTCGGATTCGGCGTCCCATCTCCGCGGCCCGCGTAGATGGTGTTCGGGCTGCGCTCCTGCGGAGGGTCACCGTAGACGATGCGGGCCGAGTAGGTCCCGTGCGAAGCCCCCTCCACAGCGAAGGGGTTCTCCCCCTCGACATCCGGCGCGAGATCCAGATCTGCCAGACCGTCGACGGGGGCCTGGGTCGCGTCGTAGACATGGAACGAGAAGTAGCGTGCATGGGGATAGCGACCGTCGATCGTGATCTCGGTCTCGGGAGTGACCGCGAAGCGGGCTATCCAGGAGTTGGCGTTGTCGTCAGGGAAGGCGAAGTTCGTCGAATCAGCCTCGAACTTCGCTGGCCAAGAGCACCCGACCTCTTGGGCACCAGCCGACCCCAAGCCAGCGGCCTCCTGTGCACCAGCCGACCCCAAGCCGGGGGCCAGGACCGACAGGATCGTCGACATCACCAGGGCAGGTCGCATGGGTCTCATAGAGGGCCAGGATTCCTCATCGCGCCTGGTGAATCCTTCCGGACCGTCCCAGTTGCCGGAACGGTCCCTTAGGGAGGTTTCGCGGCTTCCGCCGCGAAAGAGTAGAGGTCCCAAAGAGACCCGAGGAACCATGAGAGATCGACGGCGAGGCCAAGCCTCGGTCATCGCAACGCTGCTCCTTGCCGCAGCGTCTACGGTCAGCATCGGAGGAACCGCGAGCGCAGCTCCAGGTGACACCCTCGTCGAATTCGACGCCTCGGTCACAGCCGGTGTTCCCCCCTGTTCGGTGAACACCGGGATCGCGTTCGATGGCGAGAGCTTGATCCTGAGCTGTTGGTACAACAACCAGATCTATCTGGTGGATGCGGAGACCCACGGATCGAACGGATCTGTCTCGATCCCAGGCGTCGGCGGGATCAACGCGATGGCCTACGACTCGGCGCGGGATCGGCTCTGGATCTGTACGGGCGGTTACACCGTCCGACTGGTGGACCTATCCGCGGGGGCGCTCGACCCGAGTTTCACGCCGTTCACCACCAGCGGGTGCTACGACGGTCTCGCATATGACGGTGAGGACGACACGCTCTGGTCGTCCAACGATGTCTCGTCCACGATCCAGCACTACCAGGTCGACGGAACCCTGATCGCGTCCAACTCGGTCCAGGGGCTGATCGG
>JBKHYG010000064.1:0-2576 GCA_046565595.1 Actinomycetota bacterium
TTGGCCTGCAACAGAGGTCAGCCGCCGCGTGACCAGTTGGCGATCGTCCTGGACGGTGTGGTTCGTAGCGCCCCTCAGATGGGCGAGGGCGTCGAATGCAACCGTGGTATCAGCCAGGCCCAGATCACCGGCAACTTCAGTGAAGAAGAAGCCAAAGACCTTGCACTCGTGCTTCGTTACGGTGCGCTGCCGGTCGAGCTCGAGCCCAGTTCGACGACCACCGTCTCGCCGACCCTTGGTCGCGAGTCCCTACGCAACGGGCTGCTGGCCAGCGTCATCGGGGTCGCGATCGTCTTCCTCTATGTGTTGCTGTTCTATCGATTCCTGGGACTGGTCATCTGGCTCGGCATCGCGATCCATGCGGCGATAACGCTCGGCTTGATAATCCTGCTGGGGCAGGTAGCCGGCTTCTCGCTCTCGCTCGCTGGCATCGCGGGTCTGATCGTGTCGCTCGGTATCGCCGCGGACTCGTTCATCGTCTACTTCGAGCGGGTCAAGGACGAGGTGATCGACGGCAAGCCGGTGCGCTTGGCGGTGGAGCGAGCATGGGATAGCGCGAAGCGGACCATCATCGCAGCCGACCTGGTGACCGCCCTCGCGGCCCTGGTGCTCTACCTGTTGGCCGTCGGAGGGGTTCGAGGTTTCGCCCTCATGCTTGGGCTATCCACGACCCTCGATCTCCTGGTGTCGTTCCTGTTCATGCACCCGATCGTCTACCTGCTTGGGCAGACGAAACTGTTGCGTAACGCTAAGTCGTTGGCTGCAGGGGTCGCGACCGAGGGGAGGGCCTGATGGCCGGAGGATTCAAACGCCTGATGGCCGGCCAGACGAACATCGATTTCATCGGTCGTTCGAAGCTCTGGGCGACGATCTCGGGCGTGGTCATCGGCGTCAGCCTGATCGCTCTCATCACCCCCGGGCTGAGCCTCTCTCTGGAGTTCCGGGGAGGTACAGCCCTGACGGTCCCGATCGCCACTTCGGTAGGCGAGGTCACCGTCACCGAGGTGGAAGAAGCGTTAGCCGAGCACGAACTCGAAGAACAGCAGATCCAACTTCAGCGCGGCGGCGGTGGGGTCCAACAGGTCCAGGTGCGTTCGGCAAGGATCGCTCCTTCGGACCTCGAAGCGGTCCGTATCTCGCTGGCCGAACTTGCCGGCCAGCAGGAAGAGGACGGAACGCCTGCCTTCGGAACGGTGAATGTGAACGATGTCGGCCCGAGTTGGGGCCGTCAGATCTCGACCAAGGCGCTCCGCGGCCTGATCGTCTTCCTGTTCTTGGTGACGATCTACATCTCGTTCCGTTTCGAGCCGAAGATGGCTGCCGGCGCGATCCTCGCGCTGTTCCATGACCTGATCGCGACCGCAGGGATCTACTCGTTGACCGGGCTGCCGGTCTCGCCTGCGACGGTCATCGCCTTGCTCGCGCTCATGGGGTACTCGCTGTATGACACCGTCGTCGTCTTCGACCGGGTCACCGAGAACTCCGCGGCGATGGCACGCAACGAGAGTTATGGCCGCATGGTCAACCGCTCGATCAACGAGGTCCTCGTGCGAAGCGTGAACACCTCGGTATCGTCGATCCTGCCGGTCGCAGGGCTGTTGTTCGTCGGGGTGTTCCTGTTCAACGCGGACACGCTGAAGGATCTGGCGGTCGCCATGTTCGTGGGGACGGCGGTCTCGATCTACTCGTCGATCTTCGTCGCGGCACCCGTGCTCGCAACCTTGAAGGAACTGGAGCCTCGTTACAAGGCTCTGAAGGGTCGTACCGAGAAGGTCGCCGTGGGTGCATCCGAAGAGGAGCCGGCCAGCACCCAACCGACCACCTCCAGCGGGCGCCCGATACGGCCTCGCCGTCCAAGAGGGAAGCGTTGACCGTAGACCTGACCGCACACATCCGGGATGTTCCGGACTTCCCTCAGCCTGGCATCGTCTTCAAAGACATAACCCCGCTGCTCGCTGTCCCGGACGCCTTCCGCCACGCGGTCCGGTCGATCGCGGACACGCTCGACGGTCTCGCGGTGACAAAGGTCGCCGGGATCGAGGCACGAGGCTTCGTGCTGGCCGCGCCGGTCGCGATCGAACTGGGAGCAGGTTTCGTGCCGGTGCGCAAGAAGGGCAAGCTTCCGTGGGAGACGGTTGGTGTCTCCTACGACCTCGAGTACGGCAGTGAAACGGTCGAGGTTCACACCGATTGCGTGACCGAGGGCGAGAGGATCGCGGTCGTTGACGATGTCCTAGCTACTGGCGGAACCGCACGAGCTACCGTGGACCTGCTGAGGGGCCAGGGTGCGGAGGTCGTCGCCTGCTCGTTCCTGATCACCTTGGGTTTCCTGGACGGAAGGTCCAGGTTGACCGATGTTCGGGTCCATCAGGTCCTCGAACTGTAGTTCCAGAGCGGGTCGGAGGCCGTTACACTCCTGACCATGGACGCACCCGTTCCAAGCGAACGCGGGCTAGCACGCGTCTTCGCCAGACGCCGGCCCCTCGAGCCTCAGCTCGACCGTTTGCTGCGTGCCGTCCGTGACGGGAACCCGAACGCTGATCTGAGGCGTGTGGAGACCGCCTACCGGTTCGCGG
>JBKHYG010000065.1:0-17810 GCA_046565595.1 Actinomycetota bacterium
ATCGGGCTGATGATCGCGCGCGGATTCATCGATGCTGGGGCGAAGGTCTACATATCCAGCCGCAAAGCCGACGCCTGCCAGCAGGCCGCGGATGAACTCGGAGAAAACTGCATCGCCATACCCGCCGACCTTTCGACGACCGAGGGCATCTCCTCACTGGTCACGCAGATCGCCGAGCGCGAACCCCAACTAGACATCCTGGTGAACAACGCCGGCGCGACCTGGGGCGCCCCGCTCGAAGACTTCCCGCCCGATGCTTTCGACAAGATCTGGGACACCAATGTGAAGGGGATCTTCTTCCTGACCACCCAACTACTGCCGCAACTACGCAAGGCAGCTTCGGCAGAGGATCCCGCCCGGGTCATCAACATCGGATCGATCGATGGACTGCGCGTTCCCGATATGAACAACTATCCGTATTCGGCATCGAAGGCCGCGGTCCACATGCTCACTCGGCACCTTGCCCAGCACCTCGTGGGCGAGAACATCTCTGTCAACGCGATCGCTCCCGGCCTCTTCCCGTCCAAGATGACCCAGTTCCTGTTCGAGCACGGGGACGAGGCTGTGTCAGGCTTCATCCCCATGAAGCGCCCCGGTCGCCCAGAGGACATCGCAGGTACGGCCATCTATCTGTCGAGCCGCGCGAGCGCCTACCTCACGGGGGCGGTCATACCGGTGGACGGTGGCGTCTCGACGCGGTGATCCGATGGTCCTCCCAGAGACCCTCCGCGGATCCCTGCTGATCGCTTCGCCGATCCTGAGGGATCCGAACTTCGTCAAGAGCGTCATCTTCGTGTGTGCACACGATCCGAACGGCGCCCTTGGGGTGGTCCTGAACCGGCCGAGCCCGATCGCGGTCGGGGATGTGCTCGAACGATGGGGCCCGTTCGTCAGCGAACCCGGATCCCTATTCACCGGAGGCCCCGTCGACTCGGATTCGGCGATCGCACTCGGATGGATCCACTCCCCTGACCCCGAGGACGGGAGCCTGTCGGTGGTCACGGATCCGATCGCGATGCTCGATCTGAACCTCGAACCAGAAGAGGTCTCGCCGAAGTTGTCAGCGGCTCGGATCTTCCTCGGGTACGCGGGTTGGACCACGGGTCAACTCGAGGAAGAGTTGCTGGAGGAAGCCTGGCTGATAGCGGATCCTCTCCCGACCGATGTCTTCACCCTGCGTCCAGATAAGCTCTGGCGAGAGGTTCTTCGCAGGCAAGGGGGAACCACCGCGATGATGGCCGATTTCCCAGAGGACCCGACGCTGAACTGACGCGCTCGAGATTCAGCTCAGGAGTCTCTCGATGACGGCCGCGACGCCATCAAGGTGGTGGGCTGAACATACCTCGTCTGCGATAGCCAGGACATCTGGATGCGCGTCGGCTACCGCCACACCATGGCCCGCCCACTCGAGCATCGGCAGATCTGGCCGATCATCGCCGAAGGCCACCACCGACCCGCGATCGATCTCCCAACGCTCAGCCACCCAGCGCGTGCCGAGCCCCTTGTCCACGCCAGGGCCCAGGACCTCTACGAACCCGGCAGCGCTGATCACCGAACTCAGTCCGAGTTCTTCGACGCTGGCCAGGACAGCCGAGAACAACCGATCGTCGTCGACCTCAGGATGCCGGACATTGACCTTGGAGACCTCGGGACCTCGGCGCAGGAACACGCTCGCGTCCTCCACTACCGCAGGTATCGGAGGCAACAGGGTCGAGTGGTAGTGCTCCTCGCGGTAATAGCGTTCCTCGCGTTCCGCAGAGAACGCGACGCCCGGCAGGCGTTGCCGGGTCCTCGTGACCAACTCCCAAGCGAGGTCCGCCGCCATCGGATGACGGACCTCGATGCGGTCTAGGGCGATATCGCTGATCGTCGAGCCAGACCCGCAGATCGCGTAGCCGTCGACGATCCCGAGTTCCCTCGCCAGGGGAACCGCCGAGCGCGGACTCCTTGCCGTGCAGATCACGACAGGCACACCGGCCGCCCGCGCGGCGGCTATCGCCTTGATGGTCCTCTCGGTCGCGGTGGCGTCTTCGAGCAGGACCGTCCGATCCAGGTCGGTGACGAACAGCTCGGGCCGGTTCGGACCCATCAACCGGATCTTCCAGAGACCGTGACGAGTCGGTCCAAGGCATCCCGCGCGGCCCCCGAATCCAGGGAACCGCGAGCAGCCTCGATGCCCGAAACCAGATCCCCGGCTGCTCCCGCGACGACCAGGGCAGCGGCGGCGTTCAAGACGACCGTGTCGGCGATCGGACCCGGCTCACCCGCGAGCACCGATCTTGCGATCTTCGCGTTCATCTGGGGATCCCCGCCCCTGAGGGCGTCTCTGTCGGCAGGTTCGAGGCCGAGTTTGGAAGGCTCGATCGTGATCTCGGTCACCTGCGATCCGACGACCTCGATTACAGAGGACGGGCCCGCGGTCGTCAGTTCGTCCATACCTTGGGAACCGTGCACGAACCAAGCTCTCTCCGTACCCAGGATGCGCAGAGCCTCCGCCATCAGCGGCAACAGCGCAGCGTCCGCGACTCCCACGACCTGCCGAGACGCTCCGGCAGGATTCGAGAGAGGGCCGAGCAGATTGAAGACCGTCCGGACCCCGAGTTCGCGGCGAACGGGTCCGACGAAGCGCATGGCAGGGTGGAACCTCGGAGCGAAACAGAAACCGATCCCCGCCTCGCGGATGCAATCAGCAACCGCGGCTGGTTCCAGATCGATGACCACACCCAAGGCCTCGAGGACATCGGCCGATCCGCACTCGCTGGAGGCCGCCCGGTTGCCATGCTTCGCGACAGGCACTCCGGCCCCCGCAACGACCAGTGCGGCGATCGTCGAGATGTTGACCGAACCTGACCCGTCGCCGCCGGTTCCGCAGGTATCCACCACGCTCAGACCAGCATCGACCTTCAGCGAGAGATCGCGCATCACGCCAGCCATCGCAGCGGCCTCGACGGCCGTTGGTCCCTTGGCCTGCATCGCCACCAGGAAACCCGCGATCTGAACCTCCGATGCCTCACCGGTCATCATCTGATGAACACATGAGGCCGCGACCTCCGCCTCGAGGTCTTCACCGGCGATCAACCTCGAGGTGATCTTCGCCCACTCGCTGCCCATGGTCGGCGAGCCTACCGGTCACCCAGCGAGCTAATCTCGCCCAGATGCGCATCCTCGTGGGAGCCGATGAGCGTACCGAGATGACCGACGAACTCGGGCGCCACCTCGCCGAACTCGGTCACGAAGTGGTGGATACCCTCGGCCCGGCTGCTGGCCGTGAACACCGGTGGGCGGATCTGGCCATCGAGATCGCCCGACGGATCGCATCGGGCGAAGCCGATCAGGGGATCGTCTGCTGCTGGACGGGCACGGGCGTCAGTATCGCTGCCAACAAGATCCCCGGCATCCGCGCGGCCCTGTGTAGCGACGCGGAACAGGCGCGAGGCGCCCGGCTCTATAACGATGCGAACATCCTCGCACTCTCGCTGCGGACGACGACACCCGCCCTCATGAAGGAGATACTCGAGGCCTGGTTCGCTACCCCTCAGCCAGATCCCGCTGAACTGGACCAGATCGCGAAGCTAGAGGCTCAATCCAGCAACGAGGGCTGATCGGGCGGAGAGCCCGTTCGGTCGGGCTGTACCGCTCCGACCAGTTCCGCCAAGCGTGCGGCGTTGCGCACGCCCTTGTCGGCGTAGCAGTTGTTGAAGAGCACATGCGTGTGGCGCGCCTGCTCCGCTAGCGTCCTGATCGGATCGACCCAGCCGGCGAGTTCCTCCTCGGAGTACAGATAGTTGAAGCGTTCAGCCGCTGTCTGTCCTCTGGCATCCCAGGTCGTGGCGTTGCGCCCATGGAACCTGAAGACGACCAGCTCAGGATCGGTCACTTCCAGCACCGGCGGAACCGAGTTGTCGAACCCTTGCGGCGCATCGACGATGACCATCGGTAAGCCTCGTTCCCGCAACCATCCTTGCGTAACGCCGCTGTCGTCGAACCAGGATCGGTTACGGAACTCGATGGCGATCTTGTAGTCGGCCATCCGCTCCTGGCATCTCTCTACCCATGCTCGCGAATCAGGGTCCGGCAGGAACCAAGGAGGGAACTGGAACAGGATGAATCCGAGTTTGCCTGCCGAGTGCAGCGGCATCAGTGCATCCACGAACCTGGTGAAGAGCATGTCCATGATGCTGGCCGGGATCCGATCGTGCTTGACCCGCTTGGATCGGAATGCGTGACGCAGCTCGGGCGGAAGCGACTTCGCATCAACAGGATGCTGAGTGAAAGGTCCATACGCCTTCACATCGAAGGTGAACGAAGCTGGGGTCCTCTCGACCCAGAGCGCAGCGTTGCGCTCGCTCGGAAGCGCATAGTAGGTCGAATCGACCTCGACCAGAGAGAACCTGGACGCGTAGTAGCGGAGCCTCGACTCTGCGGTCTTCGCGCCCGGGGGATACCAACCGCTGTCCAGCAGCGTCGGGTCGGTCCACGAGGATGAGCCAACTCGGATCTCGCCCATGCGCAGAACCTACCGTCGTTCCACCCATGCAGCGGTGCCGCTCAGTCCAGCGTTGCGGCTATGCGTTCACTGATCATCGAGGCGCACGCTTGCACGGTCAGCGCAGGATCTGCGCCCCCAAGTGAGGTAGGGAGGATGCTCGCGTCCGCGCAGTACAGGTTGGTGGTGGAGTGGAACCTTCCCTCCGCCGAAACCACACCGTTGCCCTCACCGCCCATCCTGAGGGTGCCATGCAGATGGAGTCCCAGCCCCAACAGATCGAACCGGTGCACCGATGCGGGATCCGCGCCGGCTTCCACGAGTATCTCGCTGGCGCGCCTGGCCAGCCAGTCCCGACGGCGTAGCGTCTCGTCGGTTGGCACATAGCGGATCGACGGGACCGGACCTGCAGTATCGCTCGCCCCCGACGACAGTCGAACCCCGTTCGAACCATCAACCTCATCGTCGACGCTAACCCCGACGAACAAGGTCCTTCGCCACTTCTCCATCCTGCGCTTCAGATCCGCCCCCACTACGAACCCATCGGTTGCCCAAGGCCCATGCCCATGCGAGATCCCGTGGCCAGATCCGTAGGCGAGCGCGGCGAGTAGAGGTGTCAGCCCGAGGCTGAAGACCGAGCCGAAGCCGGGGAAGTCGCAGCGAGCCATCGATACCTGACCAACCGACGGATCGACCTCTTCGGGTAGCACCCCCGCGACCAGGTCGAGCGCGTGCGTGGTCAGACCTCGCCCGACCCAGCCGTTGTCCGGCAAACCGCTTGCAAGATAGATGCGCGGAGATTCGATCGCTCCTGCGGTCAGCACGAACCGCTCTCCGTCCTGCTCGATGACCTTCCCATCCTGCGTGCGGTAGCGCACCGCGCGGACCCGGTGTAACCCTTCCGAGGTCGGCTCGGCGACTATCCCAACCACCTGACAATCGGTGCGTAGATCCAGCAATCCCGTCGCGTACGCACCCGGAGCGAACGAGGTCGCCCCGTTACGCATAGCGGTGCGTTCCAGTGGAGCGTTCTCGGGTTGGCGGCAGCCGCTGATACATCCACCGCACGCGGTGCATCCATCGGCCTCGGGGAAGGTCGGTGTCGCTGCAGCGGTCAGCGGGAGGATCGCGTTGGGTTGGAAGCGCCAACCGATCTTGTCGGTGTCGGGGCCGAGCAGATGATCCAGACCCAGTCGGCGGCAGCCCTCGAGGAACGCTTCATCCTTGGGCGCCAAGGCTTCTGGGATCCTCACCGGCAGCGCTTCTTCGATCCGCTCATACCACTCGATCAGGTGGCGGTACCCGAAGGGCCACCCCCGCTCGAAGGAACGAACCATGCCTCGTGGGCTCGCTCCCCACCCCATGTTGCCCGTCCCGCCGACCCCCGCAGCCTGGAACACGGCGCCGAGGCCCTCGAGTTCACGAAGGTAGGGCGGTTCCGCTCGATCCGTTGGACCCCAGCGCAACACCCCGTCGGCAGGATGCAGCATGTCCCACTCGTCGCCCGAGAAATCGCGTTGCGGGTGCCGCCAAGCACCCGCCTCGAGGACGACCGTACCGAGCCCCCGCGCAGTGGATTCCGCTGCGACGACCATGCCGGCGGTACCACCACCGATGACGACGACATCGGGCTTGCGCGTACCAGGCACCTACGCTCCCAGCGGCCCGCGACCGCGCGCAGGGCCGTCATAGCCCGCAAGGCTCCAACCCAGTGGGTCTCCCACGAGATTGCCTCGGCCGTCGGTCCCCGACCAGGACGAATACACGGCCGCGATCGCAAGCAGAGTGGCATGTCGAAGACCAGGGCAGCAATCCACCCTCCTAGCCAACCGCTGGACGACATCGGGGCTCGCCGCAGCCTCGGAGAGGTCGGAGTCGGCGGGCTTGGGATCCAGTTCGAGTCCCCCGAGGTCTGGCTCGGGCAGGTAATGGCCGATGAATACCTCGGCCCCGATGTCCTCCGCCCCTGGGGTGGCATCCTCTGCGAGCCCTGGTACGACAGCTGCCGCGAGAGCGCGGAGCGCATCGCTTCGCTCGGAGGTCGAACTCATGCCGGAGCGCTATGTACGCGCTGTGCCCAGAGACCCCTCGCAGTCTCTGCGAGTTCGAAGGGGTCAACCGGATCTACCAGCCATCGGTCGGCTCGCGACCATCTGGCCAGCCAGGTGTCCTGGCTCCGATCCAACAGCAAGATGATCGAAGGGGCGTCTTCGAGGTTCGTCAGTTCGCGTGAGAGGCCGAATGCGCCGAAGGGTTCGGTGGTCTCGTCCGCGATCACGACAGCTATATCCGCATCTCGCAGGCAGGCTCGAACCGCCTCCCGACCATCGCTCGCCTCGTGGATCGTCCAGTCTGGACCGAGCGCGCGTGACACGAAGTTCCGGCGCGCTTCCGAGCGGGTTACCAGGAGAGCGTTCATATGCGGGGGCGAATCCTATACTCGCCAAGGATCGCCAACAGGCACCACCCGGGGAGGTCCCATGGAGGAACGCACGCTGTCCCAGAAACTGCTCGCAGAGTTCGTTGGGACATTCGCACTGTGCTTCGTCGTCATCGGGGCGATAGCCGCTTCGGCCGCGAACCTCCAGGACAACGGCGGCGTGGTCCAGATCGCTTTCGCCTACGGTCTCATCATCGCCGTGATGGTGTCATCGGTGGGTCATGTCTCCGGAGGGCACTTCAACCCGGCGGTGACGATCAGCGCCTGGGTCACGCAGAAGATCGAATCCGCTGATGCGCTCAGTTATATCGGCGCCCAACTGCTTGGAGGCGCCGCTGCCGCCCTATCGCTTCGAGGGCTGTTGCCGGGGTCCATCTGGGACAATGTGAGTCTGGGTGTCCCGGCCGTAAACGGCCTTCTGAGCAATGGACAGGCGCTCATGATCGAAGCGACGCTCTCGTTCTTCTTGGTCTGGGTGATCTTCGCGACCACGGTCGATCCCGAGGGAGCTTTCGGCAAGATCGCGGGCCTCGCTATCGGCCTAACCATCGCTGCGGGCGTCCTGATGGGGTACGGATTCACGGGTGCTGCGATGAATCCGGCTCGCCACTTCGGTCCCGCGCTCGCCGGGGGGTTCTGGGGAGACTGGTGGATCTGGTGGGTCGGGCCCATCGCCGGCGGAGTCGTAGCTGCCACCCTCTACGACGCCTTGATCCTCTCGAATCGAGGAAGCGGAGGCGCGGCCGTCGGCGAGGAGCCGCATGCTCCCCACGGTTGGGGCGCCCACGGCGAGGACGGGGACGCCACCGTTACCAACGAGTGACGCGACAACGACGAGAGGCCCGGTCTACCGACCGGGCCTCTTCTCGTTCTAGCGGGGAAGGTTAGGAGACCTGCCAGGTGTCTCCGCCTAACAACAACTTCTCGAGGCTGCCCGCACCGAGCTTGTCGCTTGCCACCTTCAACTGTCGATCCATCTCTGTGCCATAGACCGGTCGTTGCACCGAACGGAAGATGCCGAACGGCGTCGGGGTCGTCGGTCCCGCCGATAGATGCGACAACTGGAATGCAAGACCCGGATCCTCCCGGTAGCGATCATGCTTCAACAGGTTGTCCTCGCCGACCTCGTTCACATCCACCAAAGCTAGAGAGCCATCAGGACGCAGGACGACGCCGCGCTCTCCCTCGGCTCCGAACCTGATCGGCTGTCCGTGCTCCAGACGGATCTGATAACCGTCCTTGGTCCCGGAGTCAGTGATCAACTGGAACGCGCCGTCGTTGAAGATGTTGCAGTTCTGGTAGACCTCTACGAACGAGGTCCCTTGATGCGCGGCAGCTTCGGTCAGCACCTCGGTGAGGTGTTTGCGATCACGGTCGATCGTGCGGGCCACGAATGTGGCCTCCGCCCCGAGCGCCAATGCCACGGGGTTGAACGGCATCTCGAGCGATCCGAAGGGAGTGGACTTGGTGACCTTACCGAGCTCCGAGGTCGGTGAATACTGTCCCTTGGTCAGTCCATAGATCTGGTTGTTGAACAGCACGATCGTCATCTTCACATTGCGGCGCAGCGCGTGGATCAGATGGTTGCCTCCGATCGAAAGTCCATCCCCATCTCCGGTGATGACCCACACATGCAGATCCGGGCGCGCGGTCGCAAGACCCGTGGCGATGGCTGGCGCACGGCCGTGGATCGAGTGCATGCCGTAGGTGTTCATGTAGTACGGGAAACGGCTCGAACACCCGATACCCGAGACGAACACCGTCTCGTGCGGCTTCACATCGAGGTCTGGCATCAGAGCCTGGACCGCCGCCAGGATGGCGTAATCGCCACAGCCTGGGCACCAACGGACCTCTTGGTCGCTGGTGAAGTCCTTCTTGGTCAGCGTCGCTTGTTCGCTCATCTGCGGTGTCACACCCTCTTGAGGATCTCGGTCTCTATCTCGGCTGCGCGGAACGGCAACCCTTGCATCTTGCTATAGCCCTTCGCGTCCACCAGGTACTCGGCCCTGATGATCCGCACGAGTTGGCCGAGGTTCAACTCGGGAACGAGCACTCGCTCGTAGCGACCCAGCACCTCACCGAGGTTGCGCGGTAGCGGGTTGACATGACGCAGCTGTGCGTGTGCGACGCTCTTCCCGGCGGCGCGGACACGCTTGCATCCGGCGCGGATCGAGCCATAGGTCGAACCCCACCCGAGGACGAGCAGTTTGGCGTCGCCATCTGGATCGTCTACCTCGAGCTCGGGGATGTCCTCGGCGATCCGTGCGACCTTCGCGGCCCGGATGCGGCACATGTAATCGTGGTTGCCCGGGTCGTAGGAGACATTTCCAGTGCCGTCCTGTTTCTCGAGACCTCCGACGCGATGTTCCAGCCCCTTGGTGCCGGGCGGCGCCCACGGCCGCGCCAGCCTGTCGTTACGAGCGTAAGGGAGGAACTCCTCACCCTCGGCCGGAGCGGTCTTGAGTTGATCGTGGTCGATCGTCGCCAGCCCTCCCACATCAGGGAGATGCCAGGGTTCGCTCGAGTTAGCCAGGAAGGTATCGGTGAGGATCATCACCGGCGTTCGATACTCGACGGCGATCCGGGCAGCCTCGATCGTCGCTTCGAAGCAATCCGAGGGCGAGATGGGAGCGATGATCGGCATGGGCGCCTCTCCGTGCCGGCCATACATCGCCAGGAACAGATCTGCGGCTTCCTGCTTGGTGGGGAGGCCCGTCGAAGGCCCTCCGCGCTGAACATCGATCACTATCAGAGGGAGTTCGAGCATCACGGCGAGCCCGAGGGTCTCGGCCTTCAGATCGATGCCGGGCCCACTGGTTCCGGTGGCCGCGAGATGGCCCCCGAAGGCCGCTCCTAGAGCCATCCCGGCTGCGCCGATCTCATCCTCAGCCTGCAGGGTCCGCACGCCGAAGTTCTTGTGCTTGCTGAGTTCGTGGAGGATGTCGCTAGCGGGAGTGATCGGGTAGCCCGCGTAATACAGGGGCAACTTGCTCTGCACGCTGGCAGCCACGAGTCCCCAAGCGGTCGCCAGGTTGCCGGTGATGTTGCGGTAGGTCCCCGGATCGTATGTAGCCGGACGGACCTCGTACTTGTGGGCGAACAGTTCAGCTGTCTCCCCGAAGTTCCAGCCGGTCTTGAAGGCTTTGATGTTGGCCTCGAGGATCGCCGGCTTGTTGGCGAACTTCTTCTCGAGCCAGGCCAGGGTCGGCTCTATCGGACGGGTGTACATCCAACTGATGAGGCCCAGAGCGAAGAAGTTCTTCGCGCGTTCCTGATCCTTCTTCGAGATCCCCTCGACATCCTTGGTGCCTTCGGTGGTCATCGTGGTCATCTTGACCTTGAAGACATTGAAAGACTCCAGTCGCTCATCTTCGAGCGGATCTGACTGATAGCCAGCCTTCTTGATGTTGCTGGCGGTGAAGGCGTCCTCGTTCACGATCAGAGAACCGCCGGGGTTCAGATCGTCGAGGTTCTTCTTCAGCGCTGCCGGGTTCATCGCGACCAGGACATCTGGACGGTCGCCCGGCGTCAGGATGTCGGCGTCACTGAAGTGGATCTGGAAGGCAGATACCCCACCTATGGTTCCGGCAGGAGCGCGGATCTCGGCGGGGAAATCCGGGAGCGTGGCCAGATCGTTACCGAACAGAGCCGTCGCGCTCGTGAAGCGCTCTCCGGTGAGCTGCATCCCGTCCCCGGAGTCACCTGCGAAACGGATGACTACTCGGTGTACCTCTTCGACAGTCTTCGTGCTCATCGGAGCCCTTCTGATTCCTCGGCGTCGGTTATGCCGCCGCCCTCCGGGCGCGAAGACGAGCCGCGCGTCCGGCGCAGCGACCACCAAGCATAGTGGCCGGAAGTCCGAGCCTGCGCACAACCGTCACCCCGTAGCCTGAGTACCTGTGACCTACCTCGATCACGCATCGACCACACATCTGCATCCTGCGGCCAGAGCAGCGATGGCTGATGCACCGTGGGCGGATCCGACCCGGCTCTACCGTGAAGCGCGTAGATCCAGGATCGCCCTGGATGCCGCCAGGGAGCGCTGCGCTACGGCCATAGGAGCGCGTCCAGACCAGGTCATCTTCACCAGCGGTGGAACCGAAGCCAACCTGCTGGCGATCAGGGGCGGCGTGCGAGCCGCACTGGCGGCCCGCCGCCCACCTCGGGTGATCGTCAGCGCGATCGAGCAGAGCTCGATCCTTCGAGCTGTCGAAGCCTTGGAGGTCGAGGTCGTCACCCTAGGGGTTGACGATCAGGGGCTGATCGCGACAGAAGACCTACGGTCTGCGCTAGAGGACGGAGCGTGCCTGGTGAGCGTCCAGGTCGCCAACGGCGAGATCGGCACCTTGCAGGCCGTGTCCGAACTCGCGTCCATCACCTCAGACCAGAGGACCTGGTTCCACGCGGACGCGACCTTCGCGGTCGGCTGGATCGGGATAGATGTCGGTGCCCTCGGCATCGATCTGCTGACCGTATCGGGCCATCACGCGATGGGGCCGAAAGGAACCGGCTTCCTATGGGCAGGCCGCGGCGTGCGCCTCCGGCCCGAGATGATCGGCGATGAGCGCGAACACCGGACGCGATCGGGCATGCCTTCACTGGAGGCTCTGATCGGCTTGGGTGCTGCCCTGGAAGCTCGCGCCCGCGAGGTCGACTCGGATGCTCCTCGGATGCGTCAGATCACCAAGCATCTGCGGGACCGACTGCCGGTGGTACTGGGCGAGGTATTGGTTCACGGACATCCCGAGCAGAGATTGCCTCACATAGTCAGTTTCACGATCCCACTGGTCGAGGGAGAGGCACTCCTGCTCGGCCTCGACGAAGCAGGCTTCTCGGTCCACTCGGGATCGGCATGTGTCGCCGACACGAACGAGCCATCCCATGTGTTGGCTGCCATCGGAACCCTGACGCACGGCGCGATCCGCGTGTCCATCGGACCGGAGACCTCGCTCGCAGACATAGATGCGTTCCTTGCCGCGCTCGGGCTCGTCGCGGACCAGGCGAAGACCCGCCTGAGAGGACGCCGGTGATGCAGGGAGGGAAGAGATGACCGAGCAGGCCAAGGTCTTGGACTGCCTCGGTGAGAGATGCCCGATGCCGCTGGTCCACCTGCACGAACTCATCGACGCCGCCGACGAGCAGGGCTTCCTGATCGATGTGCTCAGCGACGATGAGGGAAGCAAGGTGGACATCCCGGTCTGGTGCAGGATGCGCGGCCACGAGTTCCTAGGACGAGATGATCGAGCCGAGGGCGGCTGGATCTTCCATCTGCGAACCAGAGACCAAGGGCGCCCCTAGGGGCGCCCTAAGTGGTTCGGGCCGTGCTCAGCCGCAGCCACCGAACGAGTCGCCGCATGCGCAGCCACTCTTGGCGTTCGGGTTGTTGATCGCGAACCCCTGTTGCTGGAGGGTGTCCAGGTAGTCCACGGTGGCGCCGCTGATGAAGGGCACGCTGGCCTGGTCAACGACGACCTTCACGCCGCCGAACTCCCCGACGACATCGGTCTCGTTGACCTCGTCATCGAAATACAGCGCGTAGCGCATGCCCGCGCATCCGCCAGGCTGGACCGCTACGCGCAGGGCAAGGGCCGGGTTCTCTTCGCGGTCGATCAGGTCCTTGACCTTCGCGGCCGCAGATTCGGTCAGGGCGATGCCTGTCGAAACGGTCTCCATGAGCAGGGTTCTCCTTCGGTAGGAACAGGTGCAATGATACCGGTCGGAAGCTCGGTCCGGGGAGGGGAACGCCCCACCGGCATCGAACCTTCCCCATATACGCCCCAACCGGGCCTGACCAGGAGATCGCGTTGCGAACCAAGATCCTTGCCGCGCTGACCATTGCCGCGCTGACCGCGCCGGTGGGAAGTGCCTCAGCTGTGCCTCCACTCGCCGGAGGAGCTCTCGCTTCGTCCAATATCGACCTAGTTGCGAACATCCCGTTCGCGGGAGCGATCGGCGCGAAGCTCATCGGCGACTACATGTATGTGACCGGCGGTGCCGGACTCACGATCTACGATGTCAGCGAAGGGATGCCCGTCCCAACCGGCGCGCTCGCTCTGCCCCACTTCGAGAACGAACAGGTAGATGGCAACGGCGATGTCCTGGCCATCTCTGCCGATTTCTTCGTTCTGGGCGATCGGGCGAACATGGTCGCCTTGATCGACACCTCCGATAAGAACGCGCCGCTCTTGGCCAGCCTCACTCGCACCGGCGACGGCCACACCGGCACATGCGTTCAGAACTGCAAGTACCTGTGGCTCTCAGGTGGCGATGTCTGGGATATATCCGACCCCGCTAACCCGGTGGACAAGGGCGAGCAGCCCGGCGGCTATGTCCATAACTGGAACATCGATAAGGCTGGATTCGCTTGGGGCGACGGTACCCGGGTACTCGATCTGAACAACTATGGACCGGGCAACCTGACCTCTCCGCCAGACACCGGGGCACTCGGCTACTTCGGTTGGCACAACTCGATGCGCCCCTATGCAGACGAAGTCACGCCAGCGCAGTTCGAAGACACCCAGGTGGACCGGGGCGAGGTCGTGTTCGGCGCCGGTGAAGACCTGTACGACTTCTTCGGTGTCGAAGGCAACTGCGCCGGGCAAGATCGCGTCACAGCGACACACTTCCGCAAACTTCCCGGGGGCGGATACAAGTTGACCCAACTGGATACCTGGGATGTGGCCTTGAACGGCACCGACCTTGACTACAAGCCGACGGCAGCAACCTTCTGCAGCGCCCACTGGCTCGATGTCAACGACGACATCCTTGCAGTGGGTTGGTACGAGCAGGGCACGCGCATCCTGGATGTCAGCGACCCGACGAACCTGCGGCAGATCGGCTACTTCATGCCGCTCGAGACCCAGACCTGGGGCGCATACTTCAAGGAGGTTCCCGGCGACGGGCTCTACATCTACTCGATCGATCTTCTGCGCGGGATAGATGTCTTGAAGTTCGACGGGTCGGCTTCTGATGCAGAGGTGAAAGCACCTCGACTCAACCCGACGAATCCCGCCTTCGCTCCCGACAGCGAGTACGGCTGGAACTGCCGGGTCCCCGTCACCAGCATCTGATCTTCCTGTAACCAGCAACGGGGGTCCGCATCTCTAGGTGCGGACCCCCGTTGCTGGCTAGTGGAAAAGGTCTGAGTACAAGCGTGCCGCAACGGCCTGCAGGCCTGCTGCTGCGCGCGTGCGGGCCTCTCGCAGGTCACCACCGAAGTGCTCCTCGAGGGACCGAACCTCTTTGAACGGCCCTTGATCGAGGCGGTTCGCGCCGACCAAAGCGACCACGGGGATCCCGGCCTCTTCCGCATATGAGGCGACGATCCCGGCGGCCTTGCCGGCTAGAGATGTTTGATCAAGGGTGCCTTCGCCGGTGATCACGAGATCTATGCCCGCCATGCGCTCACGGAAGTTGATCGCTTCCAGTACTACCGAGGCCCCCGACTCGAGCCGCGCGCCCAAGGCGTGCAGCATCGCCCCCGTTCCGCCTGCGGCTCCGCCCCCCGTCACACCGTCGATCTGGATGCCGGTCTGCTCTGCGAAGACGCCGGCGAAGCGGGCCAGAGCATCCTCGACCCGGTCTATCTCTGGCGCCGTGGCGCCCTTCTGAGGTCCGAAGGCATGAGCACTCCCCTTCAACGGAAGCATCACATCGCACGCTGCAAGAACATCGACTCCCGCGAGCCTGCGGTCCAAGCCCGCCAGATCAACCAGAGCGGTCTGCTCGAGCGCCTCGATCCCCTCGCCCACAGGTTTACCGTGGCGGTCGTAGAAGCCGACGCCTAGGGCTCTAGCCATGCCGATGCCGGCATCCATGGTCGCGCTTCCACCCAGGCCCACGACCAACCGTTTGGCTCCTCGCGCCAGAGCGGCCTTGATGCACTCTCCCGTCACGTGCGTGGTTGCTTGAAGAGGGGATCGTTTCGCGGTCTCGACGAGGCTCAGGCCGGATGATTGGGCCAGTTCGACGATGCCGGTCCCGTCCTCCATCACGCCAACATGCGCCCGCACCGGAACGCCCATCGGCCCCCTGGAGATGACGCCGATGACGCTGCTAGACATCAGCGAGGTCAGCGTATCGAGGGTGCCTTCTCCCCCGTCGGCTACCGGACAGATATCTACGAAAGCGCCCGCAGCACGGCTGCCGCGCGCGATCGCCTCGGCCGCCTGCGTAGCGGTCAGCGAGTCACGGAACTTGTCGGGAGCAACCAGGATCCTCGGCACGCGCCGAAGGATAGGCGCACACCGCCCCTCCCGAAGGGGCGGCCGCCGCGATCGGTGGTTCTAGAGGGGTAGGCGCTTCAGGACCCGGAATCCGACCTCGGTGTCCGAGACGAACACATAGCCAGGGGTGTTCGGATGCTGCTTGGCAGCCCAGGCGTCGGTCCATTCGGGCAGGAAGTAGCGGGACTCGGTGATGTTCACCGGAACCGGGACGGGGGAATCCAGGACCACCGGATCGTTCAAGGGCGACAAGTCGAGTTCGCGGACGCCGTTGCCCATCCACGCCAAGGGCATCCAGTCGCCGGAGGGATCGATGTTGAACTCGTGCGCGGTGCACGCGATGTCCAACTCGGTGGTGACCTCGTTGTCTTCGCTGATGCGGATGCCTGGGTGGCTGAGGTTCTGCGTGTAGAACTGACCAACCGGGACAGGGGCCGTCTCGAACATGCGTTTCCCGTCCGGGCCGATCGGCCCTAGGTCCAAGATGTGGACACCGCCGCCCGGGCAGACCGGAGTGCCGGCATCTGAGGTCGCGACGAACTCGTCGACGGCGAGCAGATGGCGACCGTTCGGATGCAGCACGACCTCGTGGTGGATCTTGAGGTTCGGGCTGTCGATGACACCAACCAGTTCCGGTGCCTTGAGCTTGGGACCGGTGGTGTCCCACACGAACGACAGGTTGATGCTGGACACATATGCACGGTTACCGTCTGGACTGAAAGTGATGTCGTGAGGACCGTTACCGGTCTTCGCCAGATCGTGCGTCTTCCCGACCGGCGGCCACACCGACAGGTCGAGGATCTCCACGACAGGGTTACGGTCCCCGATGGCCTGGTTGGCCGTATAGGCGACGGGCTGGTTGGGGTGAACGACCACGGTGTGCGCAGCCGGGCTCTTGGTCCACTTGAACGGACTGCCGGTCTCGGTCACGAAGGGGCTTCGCAGCCAATCGGCGGTCATCGTCGCCCCCGGCTCGGGCTGCGCCCGGATGCCGACCACGACCACAGCCCCTCGGGCTCCCAGACCGGTCTGAGCTTGGCAGCTGTAGGTGTCGTTGCTGGCTAGCAGGATGAAGGCGTCGTAGTCGATGCCGCCGATCGTGTGGTCGACCTCGACGACACCGATGTCGTTGGCGCCGGTCGGACAGAACGCGTTGAAGACGAACTGGGGGTTATCGGGATCGGTCACATCGATCACATTCAGGCCGCCGTGAGGTTCGGCGTTGATGATCGGCTGCTGGGTGGCTGGCACGCCTTCGAGAGGCGGCGTCGTGTCTCGCGATCCCACCAGGGCGAAGGTTCGGGTCTGGCCGTCGACCTCTCGCGTGATGAATTCGAGGTGGGTCGCGCCCGGCACCTCCATCAACGCGACCTCCTGATAGCCCGAAGCCTGAACCGCCGTAGCGGTCCCTCCAGCGAACACCCCTGCTCCGAGCCCGGATAGGGCTAGCAGACCTACTAGAACATCCCTGCGCTTCAAGTGACCTCCGATGGTGGTTCGTCAACCGTTCGGTTCGACCTCGGGCCCCCGCAGTCCTGCCAGAGGCCCGGTTCATCCGGTTGATACCAGAACGCTCCGACCTGGCGACGACTACCATAGGACCCGTGAGCAGCACCGAGAAGCTCCTCATCATCGACCCGAAGCCCTCCCCTTCGACCAGCGAGCGCGGGACGATCTGTGCGGAGCCACCAGCCCCAAGCGACCCCAACCTGGTAGCTCGGGCCACCGCTGCGCGCCTGAGCCTCGGCGACCAGGTCACGATCCTGGGTCACCACTATCAGCGTGACGAGGTCATCGCCTTCGCCGACGCCCGCGGAGACTCGTTCCGTCTCGCCAGGTTCGCGGCCGACTCGGGCTCTCCCTATGTGGTCTTCCTCGGGGTCCATTTCATGGCCGAATCCGCAGACATCCTCACCCCCGACGAGGTCGAGGTGATCCTGCCCGACCTGGCCGCTGGGTGTTCCATGGCCGACATGGCTCAACTCGGTCAGGTCGAAGAGGCCTGGGAGTTGTTGGAAGGCGTCATCCCCGGCAGGACGACACCGGTCACCTACATGAACTCTTCCGCGGCGATCAAGGCGCTGACGGGACGGGAAGGCGGAGCGGTTTGCACCTCCTCGAACGCCGAAGGGATCATGCGGTGGGCCTTCGGGCAGCGCGACAAGATCCTGTTCCTGCCCGACCAGCATCTGGGTCGCAACACCGCCGTCCGCGAACTGGGGCTAGGTCTAGACGATTGCGTCGTGTGGAACCCGTTCGAGGATCTGGGAGGCCTGACCGAGGAGCAGCTCGAGGCTGCGAAGGTGATCCTGTGGCAAGGTCACTGCAGCGTGCACCAGAGGTTCATGCCCGAGCATGTCGCGAAGGTTCGAGCCGAACTCCCAGATGTGCAGGTGATCGTGCACCCAGAGTGCCGCTACGAGGTCGTGCAGCTGGCCGACCAGGTGGGATCGACCGAGAAGATCATCCGAACGATCCGAGAAGCTCCCTCTGGCAGCGTCTGGGCGGTCGGCACGGAACTGAACCTCGTCTCACGACTAGCAAACGAGAACCCGGATAAGACGGTCGCCTTCTTGGAGGACACGGTCTGCTTCTGCGCGACCATGAACCGGATCGATCTGCCGCATGTCGTGTGGGCTCTCGAGAACCTGGTGGAAGG
>JBKHYG010000066.1:0-2187 GCA_046565595.1 Actinomycetota bacterium
TCGTAGGGCGTAGTGGGGATGTAGCCGGGATTGTGGTCGGGGAAGAACGCGTCGAACAGTACGACGGTGCCGTTGAAGGCCGCGACGAAACTCGCGTTGTGCACCCAGGACATGATGACTCGGTCGGCGCGCACCTCTCCAGTCACCTGATCGACATTGGCCGCGCCGAAGAACTTGGTGCGGGTCGCCACGAGCGTGTTGGAGGACGCGTTGGTGGTCGCCAGGCCCGACATCCCGAGGATGGCGGCCGTGCTGATGGCTAGTGCTCGTCTGGATGTGTTGGGCATGTCGTCGGTTCCCTGTCAGAACGGAGCGGTCATGAACCGCTTGGTCGTTCGTTGGGTTTTCGCCGTCGATGAGGACGAATCCTGCCGAACCGAAGTCAGGCTTGCGCTGATGCTCGTTGCTTCGCTCGCTTCACGCTGCCGTCGCTGGCCTTTCGACGATGCACACCAACCGTCTTAGCGAAAGCAGCCGCTTGGAGCCCGAGCACGATCGTGCCGATCAGCACGAAGGGGATCCGGAACCAGTCGGGCGGAGGCGGCGACTTGTGGAACGACAAGGTGAAGTGGATGAATAGGAAGTACGCGGCGTGCGCCAGGCCAAGGTAGAAGATGACATAGGCGCCGTTATGGAGCCATCTCCAGGCGGGCGGTCCTAGGAATCGAACAGCACGATCCGATGATGTAGCCAACAAGATGAGTGCCCAGAAGATCGCGAACATGCCGATCAGATTGGCTAGACCGAAACCCGGCTCGAGTCTGGCCTCGCGCCCGAGTTGAGGCACGAACTCGTATCCGAAGAGTTTCGCGACGCTCCACCTGGCCCATCCGTTGAGGATCAAGAACATGTGGACCAGAGCCATCAACGCGAACCAGACGCCCGCTTCCCTTCGCCACGACAGCAGCCGCGCCCAACCGCGCGAGAATCTGGACATCGGCCCGATCACCAAGGACAGGGCAAGGAGCAGGAACGCGGAATCTCCGAAAGCCTTCCAGATCCTCATCTCGGGAGCCCATTGGGGACGACTCAACCAGAAGATCCCGACCAGGAGGAAGGCGACCAGGCCAGCCCCCGCTTGGCGAGAGATGTTCCGGCGCGTCTTGGTCTTCACTGAGACCGATCGTACCAGCGCTACGAGACGGTTACCGTGCCCTTCATGCCCGCCTCATAGTGGCCGTCGACATGGCATCCGTACTCGACCGTGCCCGCCTCATCGAAGGTCACGGTCGCTTCCCTGGTTTCCCCGGGTGGCAGCGAGAGAGACGCGAGGACCCCCATCTGGGGATCGCCCCCCATGTCCATGTCCATGTCCATCCCTTCTCCGTGGGCATGAACATCTTGGTCCCCGAGGATGAACTCGTGTTCGGTCTCGCCGGCATTCGTGACCACGAACCGGATCTGCTCTCCCTTGGCGACTGTCACCGCGTCCGGATCGAATCGAAGCGTGTCCATGGCCTGGATGTTGATCGTTCTGATCTCGCCATCGCCGCCGTCGGGTGAGCTTGTAGATCCTCCGCAAGCGCTCAGGCCCAGCATGGCCACCACGGTGATGATGAGTGGGTTCCGGATCTTGGTGAACAATGGTGACTCCTCGATCGCTCGGCGGGCCGATCTCGACCCGAGGAAAGAAGCCCAACTGAACTGTGACTCCGACGGTTGAACATCTTAGCTTCGGGGATGCGCCGATACCTCGAGGATCTCGTACCGGTCGGGCCGCATCCGCCAAGAGCGAGTACGGTGGGTTGGCCTCAGGAGGAGGAGTCCATGAGGATCGGCGAACTGGGTGATCGAGCCGGAGTCAACCCCAAGACCATCCGCTACTACGAGGAAGTCGGCCTCATGCCGCCCCCCGGTCGCTCACCTGCCGGATATCGCGAGTACGACGCCGATGCGGCGGATCGACTGCGGTTCATCAAGGCAGCACAGTCGGTCTCACTCTCGCTCGGCGAGATCCGAGAGATCCTCGCCTTACGCGATAGAGGCGAGGAGCCGTGTGCTCATGTCTTGGATCTCCTGGAGGCTCGGGCCGCTGAACTCGCGGGTCGGATCGCGGCCCTCCAAGCGATGCAGTCCGACCTCGACGGGCTCGTTCGGCGCGCACGCCGGATGAAGCCCAGCGAAGGAGCTCGCTATTGCCACATCATCGAGTCGGGTGCGTCGCGGAACTGACCTGAGCGATAGCCC
>JBKHYG010000067.1:0-3448 GCA_046565595.1 Actinomycetota bacterium
GTTCACAGCAGTGGCGCCGGTGTGGCACAGGTACCGAAGCCACCGTCGCCCAGGAACCGAAGCCGGGTCGCAGCGTGCAGCACAGGTGGCGGAGCCATCGTGTGGCACAGGTGCCGAACTCTCACAAGAACCCACCTAGGGGAAGTGGTCGGGAAGGGGGGATTCGAACCCCCGGCCTCCACGTCCCGAACGTGGCGCGCTGCCTGGCTGCGCTACTTCCCGAGTAGCGCGCGGATGATACCAGCGCCTCAGCGGGGTCCATCGGGACGAATCGAAACATGGACTCCCCCGATTCGTTGATACAGGCATCATGCGTCGTCTCTTCGTCCTACTGCTGGCCGCCGTCTCGCTGCCGATCCTGCCGACCTCGGCCGACACATCCTTCAAGCAGGATGATCAGACCGGATGTCCGGGACCCAACTGTCAGTCGGCTCGCTTTCGCAGGTGCGACGAGCGACCAGAAGGCTTGTGTCCGCTTCCTGCCGATCGATTCGGGAATGTGATCACCGAATATCGGATCAACCCCCAGATGCCCAATCCGGACTCTAAGGTCACCGAAGCAGAAGTGATCCGGACCATCCGTTATGTGGTTCGCACCTGGGAGTACGCATCACCCCGGCTTCGTTTCGTATACAAGGGCACGACCGATCGCCTACCCATCCCAGGCGACGGACAGAATGTGATCGGTTTCACCAGGCTCATGGGTGACCATGTCAGCATCAGTCCCTTCGAGTGGGACATCAGCCTCATCGTCACCTCCGCCGCTTCCTACCCGTGTCGGTTGAAGTGCGACGCCATCAAGCCGACCCATGTCCTGGATGTGAACCGAGAGATGCCCTCCATGCGACAAGATGGGATCGAGTACGGCGGCTTCGATCACCAATTGATCAGGCACCTCGGCTTGGTCCTGGGCTTGGATCATCCCGAGGAGGGCGGATGCACGACCATGGGTCCGTGGACCGAGACGGGCTGTGATCCCTACATCGACTCCTGGACCGTAGGGAAGGAACCACGCATGGCTCGCTGGTACGGATCTCTCGCCCTGGGAGAGATGCGAGCGATGGCTGAGCTCTATCCGTACGAGTGCCCCAAGGCGCCTGTGGGGTATCGCGAAGGTGCCGACTGGAAGCCAGCTAAGAAGATCAAAGCTAGGAACTGGCTGCCATGGCGCTACAGGCAGGTCTGCCCGAGCATCATCATCGGCACCCCCTAGAAGCAGGATCCCCCGTAGGTCGGACGGTGAGGGAACCGAAACCTCAGACAGAGAGGGCGCCCATATGGGCGCCCTCTCTGCGTGTGAGACCTCAGTTAGCCATCAACAAGGGTGGCAGCGGGACAGCATCCGCGATGCTGACGGACACGCCGTCACTCATGGGAACCGTCGAGGCTCCCGCCGGCGTGAGCGACAGCACCATCAACGCCGCAGCAGCTCCGGCCGCGATCGCACGACGGAACCCAGCGAACAAGCCCGACCGCTTCCTGACCGGTGTCGTCGCCAAGGGGGGAACAGCGACGACGGGAAGCGGAGCCAGTTCTGAACGGATACCAGAGAACATCGCGCGCGTCGCATACACGCCGAGCATCGAGTGCAACCGCTTCATGCCAGCGGCCTTGATCTGCTCGACCTGCTGAGGCTTGCAGCCGATCACGGCTGCGACCTCGTCAGGGCAGAGCCTGAGCACCTGGGTCATGAAGACGATCGCGCGTTGTCTATGCCGGAGCCTCGCGAGACCTGCGGCGCGATCAGCGAGCGGAGGTGGTTTCACCCCCTTACCGGCCTCGTAGATGTGTCTCACTGCCTCGAGGTGTCCTCGCATCGGATGTGTCGCGAGAAGCACCGTGCGATGCACCACGGGATCGGTCAGAGGCTCATGAAGCATCATGGCCGCGAACCGCCGCAGTGCGGGGAAGGTGATCTGCACGGTCGTTCCTCCTTCCGGAGGTCGAGGAAGACCCACCCCGAGACTTCCTCCCGGCGCGGGTCATTGACGACCGCTTCGCTTCGCTCCGTCCACCTGAACCTCAAGTGGAACATGAGCATCATAAGGAACATCCGTAACAGTTCAAGCATCCTGGGAGGTCGCGCTAGGTTCCTCGCATGGACCTCGGATCGCTGATCAAGCCGCTTCCCGCCGGAGCCGGCCGGATCGGGCTGCTCTCTAGCGACGAGTTCCTGCCGCGCGCACGCACCTTCGACGACGCGATGCTGGCCGACCGCCGGGTCGAGCGGATAGGGGTGCTGCTCTGCGCAGACCATCTAGCCGCCAACCAGAGCCTGGAGTTCGCCCGCAGACACTTCCCAGACCAGCAGGTGTTCCGCGTGGTCGCCGCCTGCGGCCCCGACGACCTGCCAGACATGGACCTGCTCTACCTGGGCGGAGGCGACCCGAGATCGTTGGCCACATGCGTACAAGAGCGAGCGGGGTTCTGGGACGATGTAACGGCGCGCTGGCGTGCGGGGTTGATGTTGGCCGGCAGCAGCGCAGGCGCGATGATGCTGTGCCGTCACGCGCTCGGGGCGTGCACCTGCACGAACCCTCATCACGAGTGGGGAGACGGGCTCGGCCCGGTGGAGGGGATCGGGTTGGCGGTGCACGCAGATCGTCGCGACCCCGAATGGCTCGCACACCTGCCGCAAACCGCGGCCGAACCGGTGATCGCCATGGATGAGGGCACCGGGATCATCCTCGAGCCCGGGCGCCCACCGAGGACGGTTGGCGAGGGCCGCATCTGGCGCCTGTGACCGGCGATGTGAACTCCGGGTCGCGGGCGCCCCTGCTCGACGCGATCGGGTGCGCGACGGCTGCGGTCCTGTGGGCCTCCAACGCCACCGTCGCGCGCACCGCCATAGATCGCGGCGTCGAACCGCTCGAGCTGACGGAGATCCGAGCCTTCGCGGCCTTCATCTCATTCGCTCTGCTGTCCGCCGTCCGCAACGCGCGCGTGGCGCCCGGCACCGCCTCCGCGCTGCCTCACGAGGTCCCAAGCGTCCCAACATCACTGGCCCAGGCTCGAGCGACCGCGACCCTCGGGCGCGTGATCGCGTTCGGTGCGTCTATCGCGATCGTCAACCTGTCCTACTTCATCGCGATCGAGCACCTGCCGGTCGCGGTAGCGATCGTCCTCCAGTACACCGCCCCCGCGCTGGTGGTCGCCTACGCAGCGTTCGTAGGCAAGACCCGACCGACCCGGGCTCTCGTCTCGATCCTTGTCGTCGTCATGATCGGAGTTGCCCTTACCAGCGATGTGATCGGCGCACTGAACGGCAGCGCGAAGCTCTCTGGCATCGGGGTTGCTGCGGCGTTGGTTAGCGCTGTTGGTTTCGCGGCGTACAACATCCTCGCCGCAGCGGTCTCGCGCTCGATGGGAGCGTTGCGCGCCCACGCCGCAGGCTTCGGGATCGCAAGCATCATCTGGATCGCGGTGCAGGCCCCGAGAGGAGTGCCTC
>JBKHYG010000068.1:0-1157 GCA_046565595.1 Actinomycetota bacterium
TACCGCTTCTACGGGAGATCAAGATTGGGTCCCGGGCTCGCCCGAGTGAGGCTAGATGGGCAAGGCGAGGTGGCCTACTCGAACCTCGGTTTCGTTGTGTTGGCCGTATGCCTCGCAGCTGCGGCCCAGACCAAGTTCAACGACCTCCTTAGAGAAGCGATTTTCGAGCCTGCGGGCATGGCTTCGGCCCGATGCCAACCCTGCTCGAAGAAGGGCCTTGTTCGTGGCCGGGGCGCCTGGATGACAGGCGGGCGGCGTTGGCATGAGCCGTTGCCCGGCGCAGGCGGCATCGATTGCTCGATCACGGATCTGTCCCGCTGGCTGCAGGTCAATCTTGAGCCCGACCTCACTTCTCTGCATGACGCGATCCGTCTTTATCACGAGCCGCGAGTCGAAGGGCCCATCGGTTATGTTGGCTTGGCCTGGCAGATCAGGGGAGACATCCATTGGCACAACGGAGGCACTGGCGGCTTCCAGAGCTTCTTGGGGTTCGTGCCTGGGCGCGTAGGCGCAGCACTGCTAAGCAACAGCGCTTCGCGCGAGGGCGCCCAGTTCGATCGGCTAGCGGCGCGATGGTTGAAGCGATCGATCACAGGAGGCGATGATTGCTCCCCCGAATGATTCCCCTTGGTGTTGGAAGGGCCCGCGCCACGAACCAGATAAGGCCGCCCTTCCCGTCGCCTGACTGCTAGGAATGAGCCATGCCTACATCCATTGGAGAAGACATACCGACCGTTACGCGGGAACGGGCAGTCTGGGGTTCCTCCGGGCCGATCGTGCGCGCGGTTCGCTGAAGGATCAGGCATGCGATTCGAGGTCATCCAGGCTGCTGAGGCTGACAAGGAGGTGCTGCGAAACCTGCTGCAGCTCTACATCCACGACCTATCCGAAACCGAGAGCTTCGATGTAGATCCTCACGGACGCTTCTGGTATCGGTGGCTCGACCACTACTGGACCGACGAGGAACGCCACCCCTATCTGGTGAAGGTTGATGGCTCGTGGGCCGGGTTCGTGCTGCTTCGAGAGCGCGCGAGCGATGGTCGACACTCGATCGCCGAGTTCTTCGTGATGCGCAAGTACCGCCGATCGGGGCTAGGGACCGGTATCGCCGAGCACATCTTCAAGTTGTTCCCCGGGAAGTGGGAGGTGCATCAGAC
>JBKHYG010000069.1:0-4883 GCA_046565595.1 Actinomycetota bacterium
TAGGGACCGGTGACGGTCGCGTCACGCACGAACACCTTCCCGATGTTGGCTGCAGCCAGCGACAGGTTGTCCGCGGGGGCTTGGATGATGCGACGCTCCGAGATGATCTCGTTAGAGGTGAGCACATACCCGTCCGTCTCGGCGTCAGCGAGGATCAACTCTGCGAGGCCGTAACCGAACCCGTCTCGACCGAATCCTCGATTCACGGTCTGGTCGCCAAGGCCGCCGGGGAAGAACAAGGTGTTGCCTCCCCAAGATTCACGAAGCCGCTTCGCGAGATGACCGACCAGTCCCGAGTGCAGATCCCTGTTTCCGGCCGTGATCGTCGGATGAACCGAGAAGTTGGCTACCGTCGTGATGGTCTCATCGGTGTCAGGGTCGAAGGCCCTCAGCCATCCGAGTTCATAATCTGGAACGGCGCGGGTCACGATCCGACGATCGGTGTTGAAGGCCTTCGCTGGCGTCGTTCCGGTCTCGATCCGTGCGAGTCGCGCGTTGGCGTATGCCTGGCTGATCGCCTGCTTGGTCGCGTCGCGAACCAGGTCGAAGTACCACGAGGGAGTGGCCATGACGGTGTCGGCGCTCGCATGTGTGTGCGTAGCCGAGATGACGATGTTCTTGGCAGGGATACCGAGTGATGCCTCCAGGCTGGATGCGATCTCTGCAGAGCCACACCCTTGGCACACCGACTGGTCGTAGCCGTAGAACCAACCGACAGTATCCATCACAGCGAGCGCGATCGTGTCCACGCCGTTACTGATCGTGGTCGCGCGCACGAAGACCCCGAGGCCCGCGGCCTCGTCCACACCGGTAGCCCAGTTCGAGTCGAAGGTCCGCAGGCAGCTCGGGTTGGATAGCGGCGTGTAGAGGGTCGATTGGCCCTCGCAGTTGCCGTCCTTGCCGTGACGGATCCACGGGCCACCCTCGGCGACGGACTTCGGCGCGATCGAAACATCGGCGGCGCCGACCTTGAAGACCCCGTCTGGCAACCTGACTCCGTCATCCAGGGTCCGTGCCTGCTCGATGGCCTTACCTAACTCGGCGCTGATCGCAGGATCCGGGATAGGACCGCCCGTCGGCATCAAACCAACCGTCGCCCACGCGGCGCCGATCATGACGCTGCCGGCGGCTACTCCAGATGTGAGGGAACGAACGAGGTTTCGCATCCCTATCGATTCCCCACCAACCGGTCAGAATCCTGCCAGATGGCCAGGGATGGCTAGGCTGGTTCTCCCCCGACCTCGGAGGATGGCTATGAACGGTGGACAAGCGCTGATCCGCACGCTGGTGAACTCCGGTGTCGATGTCTGCTTCATGAATCCGGGAACCAGCGAGATGCATTTCGTCGCCGCCCTCGATCAGGTACCCGAGATGCGTGGCGTCCTGGCCCTGTTCGAAGGAGTAGCGACCGGCGCCGCAGACGGATACGCGCGGATGGCCGGACGCCCGGCCGCCACGCTGCTGCACCTTGGTCCGGGGGTCGGCAACGGGATGGCGAACCTGCACAACGCGCGGCGCGCCAAGACGCCGATGGTGAACATCGTCGGCGATCACGCCACCTACCACAAGCGTTTCGACGCCCAACTCGAAAGTGATATCGAAGGTGCAGCCGAAACTGTGTCTGGGTTCCTGCGAACCTCGGCGTCGACCAAGGATCTGCCAAGCGATGCGATCGACGCGATCCGTGCGGCCTTCGGGCCGCCCGGCCAGGTAGCCACCCTGGTTCTCCCAGCCGATGTGTCGTGGACCGAAGGTGCCGAGCCGCTGTCTGTTCAACTTGGCCCCAGACCGCGACGGGTCTCGCAAGATGCGATCGAAGACATCGCCAAGATCCTGCGTGCCTCTGAACGGACAGCGATCCTGCTTGGAGGCCAGGCGCTGCGCGAACCCGGTCTCGTCGCTGCCGCCAAGATCGCGGCCGCCACGGGTGCGCGCGTCTATCACGAGACCTTCCCGGCACGGATCCAGCGTGGAGGCGGACTCCCCTACCCCGATCGGATCGCCTATCTGGGTGAGGTCGCCGCTGGCCAACTGGCGGATCTAGAGCATCTGATACTGGTGGACGCGAAGGCACCTGTCTCCTTCTTCGCCTATCCAGACAAGCCGAGTTTCCTTCCTCCGGACGGATGCCAGATCCACACGCTGGCAGATCCCAGCGAGGACCCCGTCGCGGCTCTGCAGGCTCTGATGGAGGCCGCTGATGCTTCCGGTAGCGATATGGAACCCAAGGCTCCGCACCGGCCCGAGCGACCGTCCGGCGAACTGAACGCGGAGACCTTCTCTAACGCCATAGCCGCGCTGCTACCCGAAGGCGCGATCGTCAGCGACGAGAGCAACACGACCGGGGCCTTCCTGCTGCCGCTGACCGCCGGCGGACCTGCCCACGATTGGTTGACCTTGACCGGAGGCGCGATCGGTCAAGGCCTGCCGGCTGCGGTCGGCGCAGCCGTAGCGTGCCCAGACCGTAAGGTCATCGCTCTAGAGGCCGACGGCAGCGCGATGTACACGCCTCAGGCGTGGTGGACGATGGCGCGGGAAGGGCTCGATGTCGTGACAGTGGTGCTCAACAACTCGAGTTACGCGATCTTGAACATGGAACTGATGCGGGTCGGAGCCGAAGGGAAAGGCCCGAAGGCAGCAGAGATGCTCGACCTATCCGATCCGAAGCTCGATCATGCGTCGATCGCGAAGGGGTTCGGGATCCCGGCGACCAGAGCGACGACCGCTGATGAGTTCGTGGAGCAGTTCTCCGCGGCGCTAGAGGCCCAAGGCCCTGCGGTCATCGAAGCGATCGTTCCGAGCCTGTTCTAACCGTCAGAGTCAGGCAGGTTCTGGCCTAGAAGTCGGTGACCGATGCGGCGGTCTCTGGCGCCGTATAGCAGCGCAGCAGGACCGTCCGCGAGGCCGCGATCGCACCGTCGGAGTGCTGGCGCACATCGATGCGTAGAGGGAAATGCGTTCCCGCGGGATCGATCAGGTGCAGGTTCTCGCTCATCCCGAAGATGATCGAGGCCTGGTAGCCCTGCTCGTTGGTTCCATCTCGTAGCGACACCTCTTCTGCCGCGACGAGGCTCTCGGACTGGGGGTTCAGGACTGATATCTCGATCATGGCGAGGCCGGGACGGAATCCGACCAGGCTCGTGGTGATCGAGCATGCAGGGTCCCGCTGCGATCCTGCGCCAGCGACATGGATCTGGCGGGGCGCCGCAGAAGCGAGACGACCAGAGTCATCGGCCCGGCCTTTGGATGCGAGTGTGATCGGCGTCGCGACGAACAGACCCGCGAGCGCGCCCGTGATCACCAGGATCGCCACCCTGGTGAGCAGGGGCCTCGGCCACTGATCGTTGCTCGTCGTCTGGTGCACGACCTCCTCATCCCCTCGCCTCTTCGACTCCAAACTCCTGAACCTGGAAGATGCTCACGACCTGCAACTTCGCCCAGCGTCTGATACCATCACTGCCTACGGCCGCACCTGGCGGCCTGTGAGGTCACGGCTTCCCCTTCTCTCCTGTACGGATGCGGTTCGGGTCGGCACACGCCTCCCGATAGCGGCACGGCTTGCCGCCAGGAGTTGAAATCACCTACATGTCCGTATCTTTCGCCGACCTCGGCGTGTCCAAAGGCGTCGTCAAGACGCTGGCCGCACGAGGCATCACAACCCCCTTCCCCATCCAGGCTGCCGTCATCGCTGATGCGATCGCTGGCCGCGATGTGCTTGGCCGAAGCGAGACGGGATCTGGCAAGACGCTGGGTTTCGCGATCCCTCTGGTCGAGCAACTCGAGAATCACGACCCAAAGCCGTCGGCGCTCGTACTTTGCCCGACGCGCGAACTCGCGGTCCAGGTATCAGAGGAACTGAAAGACATCGCGTCGGCACGCAACCTGAGGGTCGCGCTCGCCTACGGCGGCACCTCGATCATGCGTCAAGCGAACAACTGCAAGAAGTCTCACATCATCGTCGCCACCCCTGGCCGGCTCGAGGATCTGTGTCAGCGTCGTCTGGTCGACCTGTCCGAGGTCAAGATGCTGGTGCTGGACGAGGCCGACCACATGCTCGACATGGGCTTCCAGCCTCAGGTCGACCGTCTGGTGGCACGCATCCCGTCCGAACGCCAGACCATGCTGTTCAGCGCGACGCTGGACGGCGAGGTTGGTCGCATCGCCAAGGAATACACCAACGATCCGGTCAAGCACGAGATCGAGACCGAGAAGCGCACGGCTACAAGCGTCGAACACCGATTCATCCCGGTGGCCCACGCCTACAAGCTCGAGGCCCTGATCGATCTGATCGACCAAGAGATCCCCACCTTGATCGTCGTGCGCACCAAGCATGGGGCGGATCGGCTCTCAAAGAAGTTGAACTCGAGGGGCGTCGATGCAGTTGCGATGCACGGTGACATGAATCAGCGTCAGCGCGAACGCGCACTAGCCGAGTTCGCCGACGGCTATGTCAACACGCTGGTCGCTACCGATGTGGCTGCTCGAGGCATCGATGTCGAAGACATCGAAAGGGTCATCAACTTCGATGCGCCTGGCGATGACAAGAGCTTCGTGCACCGCGTCGGACGCACCGGGCGTGCGGGACGGACCGGAGAGTCGATCACCTTCGTGGCTCCCGATCAGGAGCGCGAGGTCGGTCGCATGGCCACTCGCCTAGAGATAGTCGAGGCGTTCGAGCGTGAAGGCCTGAAGGTCGGCGCCCGAGGAGGCAACGGAGATCGTCCTCGGGGCAAGCACGCCCGCGGGCCACAGCGTCACCGCCGTCGAAACAGCGGCCGCCGCTAGGAATCCGTAACAACAGGAGAGGGGCCCCGTGCGGGGCCCCTCTCGGCATCCTGAGCGAGGCGCGGTCAATAGGCAGCTTGGACAAGTAGCTTCTCGTG
>JBKHYG010000070.1:0-1836 GCA_046565595.1 Actinomycetota bacterium
TCGTCACCGACTGGTGCGGCGACCCGGGGGCGGTCGTGAGGTTCCAGAACCGCTTCACCCAGCCGGTGGTCGTCCCCGACGAAGGGGCGACCGTGTCCGTGACCGGCAAGGTCGTCGAGAAGCTCGACGACAACCTCGTGCGGGTCGAACTGGAAGCCACAGCGGCAGGCGTCGGTGTCAGCAGCGCCGTCGCCGATGTCCGCTTGGGCTGAAGTCCTCGAAACCGTCAGGATCCCGGCCCAGAGCCGGGGTTCTGCGTATCGTGGAACCGATGATCCCCCGACAGGTCACTGAGCTCGCCGAGCAACGCCAGGCGGCCCGAGCCGCTAAGGAGTTCGCCGAAGCTGACCGACTGCGCGACCAGATCGAGGCTGCCGGCTTCATCGTGACTGACACCCCCGAGGGACCCGAGCTGGAGCCGAAGCCGCGCTTTGACAGGGTCGATCCGGCGAGCATCCAGTCGTGCCTCGACCAGCCAGCCACCATGCGAGCGAGCCTGCAGTTGCTGCACGAGGGGCACATCGAAGACCTGGCGCGTTTCTTGGGTGCATTGCGAGCCACGACGGACCTGAGCGACATCGAGACGGTCGTGGTTGATCCGGCGACCGCCGATGCGGAACAGATCCTCGAACTCATCGCCGATGTCCCCAACGGTCGCAGCGTCCACCTCGACACCGATCCCGGTTGGGGAGGTTCCCGCAATGCGGGGATGAAGACCTCGGTTGGCGAGTTCATCGTCCTGGCGGATCTGTCCATCGAACCTAAGCAAGATCTTCTGGCGCCTTTGCTAGAGGCACTCGAAGCCGACCCGCGGTTGGCCGTGACCGGACCCATAGGGATCGTGACGACCGACATGCGCGAATGGCATGAGGCGGCGACCGAGGTCTGCGACGCGATAGAGGGATACCTGTTCGCCACAAGACGCGACCTGCTGAGGCGCATCGATCTGATCGACGAACGCTTCACCTGGTACCGCAACGCTGACATCCACCTGTCGCTGCGGCTCCGCGAGGAAGCCGGCGGCGCCCCCGCCAAGATCACGCCCGTCGCGTTCGACAGGCACGAGCACCGCGGGTACGCGAAGTACCCCGAAGGCAAGATCCGGGACCGCGAATCCCGGCGCAACTACAACCGCGTGTTGGACCGCTACCGCAACGCCCGTGACCTGCTGACAGGTGCTCCCGCCAAGGGATAGGGGGCAAGACCCCTCAAACCGGACTGACCTCCTTGGGTCATGGTCCGGGCGGCTACGGGGTCGTAACCTTGGTCCGAGGCCGGGTGTCCAACCCCCCGAAGGCACATCGAAGTGCATATACCTGAGGATCTCGTTGAAGCGGTCCGGCGCGGTGAGCCGGATGCGTTCGCGGACTTCGTGCGATCCACGCACGCGGTCGTCTACACGCTGGCCTACCGCATCACCGGCAACGCTGAGGATGCCAAGGATGTCGCCCAAGAGGTCTATGTTCGCGCATGGCGCGGACTGAAGAACTTCCGAGGCGACGCAAACCTCGGTACCTGGCTGCACCGGATCACCGTGAACACGGCGATAACCGCGGTGAAGCGTCGGTCGAAGCGGCCTCTGCCGTCCGATCCAGACATGCTCCCCGAGGAATCGTTCGAACGGGACCCCCAGGACAACGATCTGCGGATCTTAGAAGCGGCCCTCCGGTCGCTCCAGGACTCGGATCGTACGGTGATAGTGCTGAAGGATGTCGAAGGTTGGACTTGCGAGGAGATCGCACAGAAGATGGGAACCACCGAAGGCGCGGTCAAGGTACGGCTGTTCCGTGCACGCCAGCGTCTGTCCGAGCGGTTAGCCGCGGACGGAGTGGTGGT
>JBKHYG010000071.1:0-9080 GCA_046565595.1 Actinomycetota bacterium
CGGTCGATAACGGCATCGTCAGCACCTGGTGGTCTCCAGGTTCCTCGGGGCCCCGGTACGGGGCTTCGTGTGGCACCTCGATGGCGACCGCGTTCGTCAGTGGCGTCGCCGCGATGCTGGTGGAACGCGGCCTCGATGCAGGTGAGGTGGTCGAGCGGATCAAGCAGACCGCGGTCGATCTTCCGCCGGCAGGGCCGGATCCTCAGAGTGGCGTGGGCCGGCTGGACGCCGCCCGAGCGCTACGGGTCAAGCTGAGCACACCGACACCGACGCCATCTCGCACCCGACCTGCCGCACCCGTGGTGCCGGTGAGGCCGATCGAGCCGAACATCCAGCCCACCGATCCGCCCTTCGAAGAGCCATCGCGCCCGCCGAAGACTTCGCGACCCAGTAGAGGGCCTGGCCCGGCTCAGAACCCGCCATCGGATGTGCCAGCCGCCGCCCCGGTGTCTGCCTCTGTCGGAACCGCGCGGCTCCTGGCAGGGTTGCTGATCGCGCTGGCCGGGGTCGCGAACATCCGGGTGCGTGCGGCTCAGCGCTCGAAGCGGATGATCTGATCGAACAGCGGCCTGGCGACCACGAAGGTGATCGAGAGGGTAACGGCGACGATCACGATGCTGATGAATAGCCCGCGAAGCAGGCCGAACCACCGGCTACCGTCCTCGTCGGCAGGAACCTCGGTTTCCTCGAAGATGTGTGGCGCCCGCCCACGCTGAACCGAGTCCGACCGATGGGTCCCCCCACGCAGATACAAGGCGCCGAATACCACAACGACCAGTATCAGGGCAGGTAGGAAAGCCGTCACGAGGTACAGACCCTATCCTCACCACTCGTGAACCGAGAGCACCAGGGAGATGCCGACGAAGAGGTCCAGTTCGATCGTGGGACCGAACCTGACTTCCTAGATCCGCCAAGAGACCCTGAAGAGCTGGATACGGAGCCGCAGAAGCGGCGTCTGTTCCGGTCGATGTCCAGGCGCACCCGCGTCATCCTGCTTCTCATCACGGCGATCATCGTGGCAGGCAATTCGGTGCGAGTGCCCTACTACAGCCTCGGTCCGGGGCCGGCGACCGATGTCCTCGCCGCGCTCCAGATCGAAGACGCGACCAGGTATCCCTCCGAGGGGGAGCTGCTGCTGACGACTGCGTCGATAAGTTCGCGGACCCTGACGATCTTCGAGTACATGTGGACCTTCATCGAGCCGAACGAAGACGCCATACATCAGCGTTTCATCCTGCCTCCGGGCCGGACCGATGCCGAGCAGGCAGCCGAGAACCGGCGACTGATGGAGGCATCGAAGGTGAACGCGCAACGCGCGGCCTTCCAGCAACTCGACATCCCCGTGGAACAGCTCGAAGCGGCGCGAGTCCTGGACCTGCTGGAGGATGCTCCTGCCAGAGGTCAACTGGAGGCCGATGATCTGATCGTGGCCATCGACCAGGAACCCACCCCGGACGCCGCCGCAGTCGTTGAGGCCGTGCGGCAACACCAGGCCGGCGATGTGATAGCCGTCACCTACAGGCGAGACGGAGCAGAGGCGGAAGCCAAGATCGAGTTGGGCCTTTCTGACCAGGGCGCGGCAACGATGGGTGTCAGCGTCATCGACGCGTTCCGGTTCCCCATCCAGGTAGACATCGAGACCCGCAAGATCGGCGGACCCTCTGGGGGGCTCGTCTTCGCGCTCGCGATCGTGGACGCTCTCACGGAAGAAGACCTGACGCGCGGACACACGATCGCGGTGACGGGGACGATCGGGTTCGTGGAGGGCAAGGCCAGGGTGGGCGCGATCGGCGCCATCGAGGAGAAGGTCAGGGGCGCCGCCGGGGCGGGAGCCGATGTCTTCATCGTCCCGGCCGGTGATGCTGCGAGAGCTCGAGCCGTCGCGCCAGAGGGGATGCGTATCGAGCCTGTCGATGACCTGGCAGGAGCCTTGGCGGCCCTCCGCGCTCTCGAACCGGCATAGTCCCTTTGGGCCATCCTCGCCCTTGAGGGCCTGTTTCCTGACACCCTGTCCTTATACTCGGTGACGATGGGCGGATCACTGAGTATCCCCCTCGATTTCACCGTCGAGTTCCTGCTCTTGGTGGTCGCCCTTGGGGCGGCCGCCGACGCGTTCCGCGGCCCTCGCGGCTTCGCGTCCAGGGGACGAGTCCTGGGCTGGTTGTTCATCGCCGTTGGGCAGGCCTCCCTGGGTGCGCAGATCTTCGCCGGCGAGCGAGAGGTCTTCTCGTCGCTGCTTCGCGGTGCGGGATATCTCGTTCTGCTCTTCGTCGGTACGCAGGTCACGCGACGCCTCACTGAGGTTCCGGTCGCCGCGATAATCGTGCCGCCGGCGGCTGTCGCCTTCGGGCCTGCAGCCTTGGCTCTTGGCGTATCGGTCACAGGGATGGCCACCCATCGTCGCGACCTCGAACCCACCTCGTTCGCCTATGCATTCGCCTTCCTGACCCTCGGCATATCCGAAGCCGTCTTCGCTATCGGTAACGGTGATCCGAGGATGGCGGTCATCGAGCATCTCTTCCGGGGGCTCGGTGCGCTCTTGCTGGCGAGGTGGTTGACCGCGACGCTGGCTCGAAGCATCCGTCTCCGCTTCGTCGCAGCCTTCGTCGTCGTCCTTGCGATCGGGATCTTGGTGATCGGGTCGGCCTTGAATGTGGTCATCGGTTCGACGATCGAAGGCGAAGAGCGCTCGAGACTCGCGACCGTCGGACGCAACCGTGTCTCGACGCTGGCCGATCTGGAAGCGATCGCGCTCGGAAGCGCGAACATCCTTGCCCAAGGTTTCAGGGGCTCCCTCGAGGGCGGTAGCAGCGCCGAAGCGACCGCTCGGGAAGCGACCAAACTGCTACCCGTCGGAGCAGATGTCTTGATCGTGGTCGACAGGTCCGGACGAGCGGTCGCTGCGGTCGAGAGGCGCAGGGGAACCACACCGGTCCGCCTACCAGCCACCCGCTCGATCCCCCTTGCGGGCAGCGATGTGGTGACGGAGGCACGCACCGGGCGCGAAGCCTCGAGTCCGATGCGGATCTCGTTCACCGATAGCGCCGGACGGACCATCAACGAGTTGGTGTTGCTCGGAGCAGCGCCGGTGTTCTCGAGCGACCGTCGCGACACGATCGGTGCTTTGGCGGTCGGTTACCGGATCGATCGCGAGGCGATCGGCCAGATCGCTACCGACACCAGCAGCCTGGCTGGCTTGGTCTTGGGAGGCAACCTCGCTTCGGCGGCTGCGCCGCCCGGCAGCGAGGTCGAAGCATCTGCGGTGGATGAGGCTCTCGCGGCTGCGATCGCCAGCCGATCCGCCGAGATCGAGAGAGCGCTCGAGGACCGAGCCACACTGCTGGCCGACTTCACGCTGTTCGGAGAGCGCTACCTGACCGTCATGACGCCGATCCTTCGAACCGATCAGGTTCCTCTCGGGATGCTCGTGCTGTCGACCCGAGCCGATGCGCTCGACGCTGCGAGACGGGGGCTGACTCAGACCTTGTTCTTGATCACGCTATTGACCGTGCTGGTCGCCGGGCTGGTGGCATGGATCGGCGGCGGCAGGATCACCAGACCGCTGGTATCGCTGACCCGTGCCTCTCAGAGTCTGCGGCAGGGGGACCTGAGTGCGCGCGCGACCGTCATGACAGAGGACGAGGTCGGGGTACTGGGCGACTCGTTCAACGCCATGGCCATCGACCTGGAAGAAGCGACGGCGGATCTTCGAGAAAGCGTTGAGACCGAGACCGCACTGCGGGGCCGGCTTCAGACCATCCTGCGTTCCATGGGCGACGCTCTGATCGCTACCGACACCCAGGGACTGATAACGACCGTGAACCGGGCAGCTGAAGAGATCTTCGGCTGTACCGAGGAAGAGGTCCAGGGTGCCTCTCTCGAGTCGGTGATCCGAGGCGACGGCCCTGAGGGCATCGGCTTGGCCGAGGCGGTCGAGACGATGGAGACCGGGGACGGGCTGTTGCGAGGAGCCAGAGGCACACGCCTGATCTCGTTCGCATCCACCCCGCTCGAGGGTTCGGATGGGAACGCTGTAGGCCGCGTGATCGTCCTCCGCGATGTGACCGAAACTCGCCAGGCCGAGCGGATGAAGGACGAGTTCCTGGCCAATGTCAGCCACGAACTTCGCACGCCGCTCACCCCGATCATGGGCTTCGCCGAGATGATGACGCGCCGCGAGATGCCTCGAGAGAAATCCGCGGAATACCTGAACAGGATCCTCGAGTCGTCCCAGCGCTTGGAACGCATCGTCGACATCCTGGTCGACTTCGCAGCTATCGAGGCGGGACGGATGGCGACCAAGAGCGAGCCCGTCCCCGTCAGGGACCTACTCTCGGTGGTCGCCGAGGGCTGGCGCACCCGCGAACCCGAGCGACGGATCACCACGCGGGTCTCGCGGGATGTGAGGGCTGTCTTGACCGACGGCAATCTGGTGCGTCGATCCTTGGACGAGCTCGTCGATAACGCGTTGAAGTTCAGCAGCAAGGCGGTCTCGATCACCGCTGAAGCCGAGAAGCGCAGGAACGCTCAGGTCGTCGTGATCAAGGTCACGGATCGCGGCCCCGGCATCCCAGAGGATCAACACGAGGACCTCTTCAGCGGGTTCCGTCAGTTGGACGGCTCAGAAACGCGAGAATATGGCGGGCTCGGCTTGGGTCTCGCGTTCGTTCAGCGTGCTATCGGCTACCTAGACGGCACCGTCGAACTCGAGACAGAGGTGGGTAAAGGGACGACGATCTCGATCGTGCTTCCCGCGGCTCCGACCAGACGCAAGCAGCCTGCCCGCAAGGCGGCGGAGACCCGCGGAGCTGCCAAACGCCGCGGCGGTCGGGCGAAGTCGGCATGAGGAACCTCGCCGCGGTCCTTGCCCTCGGCCTGCTGGCAGCGAGCTGCACGAGCGGTCCCCCGAAGGCGGGTGCTCGCGTCATCGAGGCCGATGGCGTCGTCGAGGTGCGCGCGGCGGATGCGGGTTGGGTGCCGTTGAGGATCGACGACATCATCGAACCTTCCAGCCGGGTGCGTGTCGGCACCGGCGCGCGTCTCAGACTTGAGAACCCGGACGCGTTCATCCTGGTAGCACCGATCGGAACGCAACCCGCCGAACTCGTGGTGGGGGATCGATCCTTGACGCTCGAGCGTGGCGACATGCTCCTAGAGACCGCAGCCGATCGGACAGCGAGCGTGATGATCCGCAGCATCGAGGTCCGGGTCGCGGGGATGGTGAGGATCTCGGGTTCGTTGTCGCTGAGGGTCGCGACCTATCGAGGCGGAGCCTTGGCTGTGGTCCCGGGGGCATCGCTAGAGATCGGGCTGTTGCGACAAGCGGTCATCGGCGGCAACGCGCTGCCACCCGCCACCACCCCGATCCGGCTCGATCCCGAGGATGTGTTCGACGGTCTTGCGGTGCCGAGCCTGTTGAACCTCGAGCGCGAGTTGGCTGCGGTCAGGTCCGGCTATGAGGCCCAGTTCGGACGCAGGATGGTTCGGGTGAGTCGCCTCGATCCGGTCTCGCGCGACGCAGGCCGTCCCCCCTTCAACTTCGTGCGACCCGTCCTCGATGATTGGCGTGCCGGAGATGTGGTCGTTGGAGTCGTCATGGCTCTTCTGCGTGACGCGAAGGGCGATGGCGATCTGGTCACCGTCTTCAACGAGATCCGGGCGCTGTTCGATGAAGGCGCCAGTTGGGCAGTGATCGCGGGAACCTTCGGCCTGGATCCTGATACGGTCCAGGAGCGAGTAGCCAGAGCCGTCGCTCTGATAGTCGGAGAGGTTGAGCCCGGTAGAGGCGATCCGATCGATGAACCACCCGATCCGGAACCCCCCTCGACTCCAACCCCTACACCGACGCGTTCTCCCACCAGGGGTCCAACACCTACTCCCACTAGGACAACCACGCCGTCTCCGACGCCGACTCCGAGCAACTCGCCCTCTCCGAGTCCGTCGCCGACGACCAGCGGTTCGCCTTCACCGTCACCGACGGTTCCACCACCGCCGACCGGTTCGTGTCAGCCGGTGGATCAGTTGCTCGGAAACTGTTGAGTTCAGGTCGCTAGGCTGCGGCTCATGACCGTCGAGCCGTTCCCGCGTCCGCGTGTCCCTCGTTGGCTGACCGTCACCCTGATAGTGGTGTTCGGTCTGCTGACCTTCGGCCGAACGGTTGCGACCTTCTACACCGATGCCCTGTGGTTCGACCAACTGGGTTACGGGACGGTCTTCTGGACCGGGATCAGCACGCGAGTGATCCTGTGGGCGATCTTCGGGGTCCTGGCCACGCTGATCTTCTTCGTGAACCTGTGGCTGACGATCCGAGCCACCCCGGACAACCCGCTGTTCTCTCCGGACGACCCGATCGCGCGCGCACGCCACGCGGCCCGGCCCTATGCCTTGAAGCTCGCGGCGGTCGTGTCACTGGTCGGAGGGTTCCTGGCCGGTGGTGTCATGAGCTTGTCCTGGCGGTCTTGGCTGCTCTTCCGCAACGGGGTGGATGTTGGCCAGACCGACGAGGTCTTCAACCGCGATATCGGCTTCTACCTGTTCAGCCTTCCCTTCCAGAACACCTTCGCAGCCTGGCTCTTCGGCGTACTCATATTCGCGGTACTGATGAGCGTCGTCGCGTACCTACTGCTGGGCGGCATCCGTCCGGAAGCGCCGCTCGGTCAGAGGGTGCCGGGTGCGGTTCGCGCGCATCTGTCTGTGGTGGTCGGACTGATCATCCTGGTTCGTGCGCTCCTCTACCGCCTCGAGCAGTTCGGGTTGCTGTTCTCTCCGAGAGGGCAGGTGACCGGCGCCTCCTACACCGATGTGAACGCGGAGTTGCCGGCCTTGAAGCTCCTGGTGCTCATATCGATCGTGTGCGCCGTGCTGTTCTTCATCAACGCTCGGGTCCGGAACTGGGCGCTACCGGTCGGCGGTGTAGCACTGCTGGTCCTAGCTGCCGTGATCGCGGGGGGCGCCTATCCCGCTCTGGTCCAGCGTTTCCGTGTCACACCGAACGAGCGCGAACGCGAACGGCTGTATATCGAGCGCAACATCGCGGCAACCCGCCAGGCTTACGGCCTCGATGAGGTGAAGCTGCAACCCTTCCCGGCCAGTGGGCCTGTGACCACGGCGGCGGCCGCCAACAACCGATCGACGCTTGAGAATGTTCGCCTCTGGGATCCGCGGGTCTTGGATGACACCTACCTGAACCTGCAGCGCATCAAGCAGTACTACGAGTTCCTCGATGTCGATGTCGATCGGTACGAGATCGAGGGTGAGTTGCGGCAGGTGATGCTCAGCGCACGCGAGGTCGATGTCCGTGCGTTGGATGCGGACGCTCGTACCTGGCTGAACGAGCACCTCGTCTACACCCACGGATACGGGATCGTTGCCAGCCGCGTCGATCGTGTGACACGCGAAGGACAACCTTCCTTCGTGTTGCGCGACATCCCGACCGAGAGCCTGCAGGGCGCACCCGAGGTGACGCAGCCCCGCATCTATTTCGGTGAGAACACCGACACATATGTCGTCGTCGGTGGAGCTCAGAACGAACTGGACTTCCCGCAGGGCGATGGTTTCGCGGAGAACCGCTACGAGGGGAAGGGTGGGGTTGCCTTCGGGTCGCTGTTGCGCCGACTCGCCTTCGCCTGGCGATTCGGCGATGTGAACCTCCTCATCTCGGGTGCGATCACGGGCGACTCCGAGATCTTGATGAAGAGGTCGCTGACCGAGCGGATCAGCGAATCACTTCCGTTCATAACTCCAGACACCGATCCCTACATCGCGGTCCTGGACGGGCGGCTGGTCTGGATCGTCGATGGATACACGACCTCGGACATGTGGCCCTATTCCGAGAGGGTCGACTTCAACCTGCTGTCCCGTCGCCTCAGCGGCAACGGCAATTACATCCGGAACGCCGTGAAGATCGCCGTGGATGCTGAGGACGGGACGGTCATCCCATATGTGTGGGACGAGTCCGATCCGATCCTGCAGTCCTGGATGAAGGTGTTCCCCGACCTGGTGCGTCCGAAGTCGGAGATGCCTGACGCGATGCTGGAACATGTCCGGTATCCCGAGGGCTTGTTCGATGTGCAGACCGCGGTGTACACCACCTACCACATCACAGATGCAGACAACTTCTACTCGAAGGAAGATGCTTGGAGGATCGCCAACGATCCGACTTCGCCTGGAGACGGCGTCGGGGGTGCACCGGCGGTGCCTGCGTACTACATGCTGATGAAGTTGCCGGGGGAGGAGGACCTGTCCTTCGTCCTGGTGCGTCCCTTCACTCCGAACGGCCGTCCGAACCTGACCGGATACATGGTCGCCAAGGGTGATGTCGAAGAGTACGGCGAGCTGATCACATACCAGCTGCCGAAGTCCGAGCAGGTGTTCGGGCCGCAGCAGGTGCAGGCCAGGATCAACAACGATCCGGTCATCGCGCCGCAGTTGACGCTGCTGGATCAGCGCGGCTCGAAGGTGATCCGAGGCAACATCCTAATAGTTCCGATCGAGAAGTCGCTGCTGTATGTGCAGCCGATCTATGTCGAAGGTCAGGGTTCGAACCTGCCCGAGTTGAAGATGGTCGTCGTCGTCACGGGCGATACCGTCAAGGCCGGACCGACCTTGAACGCTGCGTTGCAAGCGGTGTTCGGAGACAAGGGGGCGGGGAGCAGTGGCTCAGGTTCGGGATCTGCGGAACCACCACCGTCACGCGATGTGGTTGCTCTGATCGAGCAGGCACTCGAGGCTGAGGCCGCTGCCCAGACGGCGCTGCGCAACGGCGACTTCGCCGAGTACGGGCGCCAGCAGGAACGGTCACGGGAACTCATGGAGCAGGCGGCTCAAGCTGCAAGGAACAACAACGGATAGCGACCTCCGGTCGGGTCCGGTACGCGTCGACGATCGCAACCCTGGACCGGAAGCACTTCTCGATCCTGCGACCGAGCCATGTGGCAGCGTTCGTCCTAGTCCCATGAGCACCGACACGGCTGCCGGGTGGCTGATACACTGCCGCCTCCCGACGCGGGGTGGAGCAGTCTGGTAGCTCGCTGGGCTCATAACCCAGAGGTCACAGGTTCAAATCCTGTCCCCGCTACGAA
>JBKHYG010000072.1:0-8802 GCA_046565595.1 Actinomycetota bacterium
CCGAAGCCCCCGCAACAAGGGGGCCTCGCTTCGGGTGGCGTAGGGGACTTGAACCCCCGACCCCTGGCACCACAAGCCAGTGCTCTAACCGGGCTGAGCTAACGCCACCATGAACGCGGGAAGGGTACCACGGCGCAGATCGCGATATGTGCCGGATCTAGGCGCGCCCGGGAGGACTCGAACCCCCGACCAACGGCTTAGAAGGCCGCCGCTCTTCCAGCTGAGCTACGGGCGCCAGTGACGACAAGGGTAGTCGGGGAGTGGAGCGGGTGACGGGAATCGAACCCGCATAGCCAGCTTGGAAGGCTGGAGCTCTACCATTGAGCTACACCCGCACGGCCCGTTACGAACCGACAGGTCTGGCATCCTATGACACGGGACGCGGCAGGTCAGGCCGTAGATATGGTCAACTGGCAGATATGGTCGGGGCGGCCGGATTCGAACCGGCGGCCTCCTGCTCCCAAAGCAGGCGCGCTAACCAAGCTGCGCTACGCCCCGTTCGTCCGGCCTTGTCAGGCCACCGAACGCTGGCGATTATAGGATGCGCCTCCCTCCGCCGACCGCTTACCTAGGAAGACCTGTTGAACACAACCGTAGAACGCCAGGATGGCGCCACCTTGAAGGTCACGATCGAGGCCACGGCCGAGGAGGTCGCGCCTGCATTGAAACGGGCGGTCGAGGATCTGGGCCGCCGCGTCAAGATCCCCGGCTTCCGGGCGGGCAAGGCCCCTCGGAAGGTCCTGGAGGGTCGGGTCGGACGCGACGCGCTGAAGGATCAGGTGGTCCAACTCGCGATCCCCGATCTGCTCGGCAAGGCGGTCGAGGAGGAAGGTATCTCTTCGATCAGCCAGCCTCAGGTCAATGTGACCTCCTACGAACTCGATTCGGACCTGACCTTCGAAGCGACCCTCGAGGTGAAGCCCGAGATCCCGGAACCGAACTACTCGATCCTTCATGTCGAGGTTCCCTCGACCGAGGCGACCGAAGAGGAGATCAGCGAACAACTCTCGCGCATCCAGGACAGGTTCGCGACGGTGGAGCCCGTCGATCGGGCGGCCGCGCGCGGCGATCTGGTACGGATCGACATCACGACCACCGTCGATGATCAGACCCCGGAGGCTCTGCAAGCGACCGACCAGCTCTATCCGCTCGGGCAGGGTCAGCCGATCCCCGATCTGGATGATCACCTCCAGGGCGAGAAGGCGGGCAGCGTGGTCGAGTTCGAGACGAAGTTGCCGGAGAACCTCGGAGAGTTCGGGGGCAAGGACGCGACGGTCAAGGTGATGGTCAAAGAGGTCAACCAGAAGATCGTTCCAGACCTCGACGACTCGTTCGCCAGCGATGCGAGCGAGTTCGACACCTTGGAAGAACTCAAGGCCGACATCTCCCAGAAGATCCGCGAGGTCAAGGAGCAGCAGTCCAAGCAACTGATCCGCTCGACGCTGCTCGACCAGGCGGTCAACGACACCGACTTCAGCGTCCCCCAGTCGATGATCATGCGGGAGATGGCGTTCCGGCTGCAGCGGTTCGAACAGAACCTGCAGCAGAACGGCCTCACCCTCGAGCAGTACCTGCAAGAGGGCGGATATACCGAGGAACAGGTCGAACAGGATCTTCGCAAGCAGAGCGAACAGCAGATGCGAGCGATGCTGCTCCTGGAATCGATCGCCGAGCGGGAAGGTTTCAAACTCGACCAGGAGGAACTGGCCGCGGAGATGACTCAACATGCCCAGGCCATGAGGCTGAACCAGGAGCAGGCCAAGCGATTCTTCTCCGACCAAGACCAGGTTCTCCAGGTGGCCGGTGATATCATCCGCCGCAAGGCGCTTGACCACCTGGTCGAACGCGCCGGATACGGTGAAGATGCCGCCGTCGAAGCCGACCGCACCGACGGCGGCGACGACGACGGCGACGAGGAGAACGCATGAGCGACTATCGCAACTACCTGGTCCCGACCGTCGTCGAGCAGACGAACCGGGGCGAACGCGCCTACGACATCTACTCGCGCCTGCTGAAGGAACGCATCATCATCCTCGGCACCCCGATCGATGATCAGGTCGCAAACCTGATCGTCGCGCAGCTCCTGCACCTCGAGAGCGAAGATCCGACCAAGGACATCTCGCTGTATATCAACTCGCCAGGTGGCCAGGTGTACGCGGGCATGGCCATCTACGACACGATGCAGTACATCCGTCCCGAGGTGTCGACCATGGTGTTCGGCATGGCGATGAGCATGGGCGCGATCCTGCTGGCCGGCGGCGCAGCGGGTAAGCGGTTCGCGCTACCCAACTCGAAGATCATGATCCACCAGGGGTCCGCAGGCTTCCAGGGCACACCGACCGATATCGACATCCACGCGCGCGAGGTCCTATCGCTGCGGCAGCGGATGGCAGAGATCCTCTCCCAGCATTGCAACCGCGATGTGGAGCAGGTCCACAAGGACATCGATCGCGACTACTACATGACCGCGACGGAAGGCAAGGAGTACGGCCTGGTCGACGAGATCATCGTTGACCGCCGCGCACAGGAAGAGATGGCTAAGGTTCAGGGCGTCTCGAACAGCGGTTGATGCGCTGCTAGCGCGTCGCCCGAGAGGAAGTGGTTTCCGGTGGCGAAGTTCGGAGAAGGCGATCTGCTGAAGTGTTCCTTCTGCGGGAAGTCTCAGAAGCAGGTCAAGAAACTGATCGCAGGCCCAGGTGTGTACATCTGCGATGAGTGCATCGACCTGTGCAACGAGATCATCGAAGAGGAACTCTCCGAGACCACCGAACTGAAGCTCGAGGAGCTCCCGAAGCCCCGCGAGATCTACGACTTCCTGAACCAGTATGTCGTCGGACAGGAACACGCCAAGCGGATCCTGTCGGTCGCGGTCTACAACCATTACAAGCGCATCCAGGTCGGATCCGCCCCTTCCAGCGATGTGGAACTCGCCAAGTCGAACATCCTGCTGCTCGGTCCGACCGGATCGGGCAAGACCCTGCTGGCGCAGACGCTGGCCAGGATGCTGAATGTTCCCTTCGCGATCGCCGACGCGACCGCGCTCACCGAAGCCGGTTATGTCGGCGAGGATGTCGAGAACATCCTGCTGAAGCTGATCCAGGCAGCCGACTTCGATGTGAAGAAGGCAGAGACCGGGATCATCTACATCGACGAGATCGACAAGATCGCCCGCAAGGCCGAGAACCCTTCCATCACCCGCGATGTGTCGGGGGAAGGCGTGCAGCAAGCGCTGCTGAAGATCCTCGAGGGCACCCAAGCTTCCGTACCGCCTCAGGGCGGGCGCAAGCATCCTCATCAAGAGTTCATCCAGATCGACACGACCAATGTGTTGTTCATCGTCGGCGGTGCTTTCGCGGGACTCGAGAAGATCATCGAGCAGCGCATCGGTTCCAAGGGGATGGGCTTCGGTGCGGATGTCCGGACCGTCAAAGAGAAGGACCTGGGCGACCTGTTCGAACAGGCGCTGCCAGAGGATCTACTCAAGTTCGGGTTGATCCCCGAGTTCATCGGTCGAGTTCCGGTCATGACCAGCGTCCGCGACCTGGATGTGCCTGCCTTGGTCGAGATCCTGACCGGCCCGAAGAACGCTCTGGTCAAGCAGTACGCGAAGTTCTTCGAGTTCGACGAGGTCGAGCTCGAGTTCGAGGACGGAGCGCTAGAGGAGATCGCGGCTCGCGCTTTGTCCCGCGGGACCGGTGCCCGCGGCCTAAGAGCCATCCTGGAAGAGGTCTTGCTTCCGGTCATGTACGACATCCCCAGTCGCGAAGATGTCGCCAAGTGTGTGATCACCAAGGCAGCGGTACACAAGGACGCTCCGCCCACGCTGATCCATCGCGGAGGCGAAGACAAGAAGCGTCGCGAGAAGAGCGCCTAGACCTGCCCGCACATGGGGCGAACGCATCGCATCCGACCACCAGCGACCGTAGGCTTCAGCCGGGACCTCAAGGGGGTCCCGGTCTTCGTTTGACCCAGGAGATCAGCAGATGACGGACCTGCCCAAGCATTACGACCCCAAGGCGGTGGAATCCCCGCGCTACGAGCGTTGGGAAGCCGAAGGTCGCTTCGCGCCCTCGGGTAAGGGCGAACCCTTCTGCATCGTGCTTCCACCGCCCAATGTGACGGGAGTCCTTCATCTCGGTCATGCCCTGGATCACTCGATCCAGGATGCGCTGATCCGTCGCGCCCGGATGCTCGGCCGGAACACGCTCTGGCTGCCAGGCACCGACCATGCCGGCATCGCTACCCAGAATGTCGTGGAGCGTCAGATCGCCGATGAGGGCAGGTCGCGTCACGACCTCGGTCGAGAAGGGTTCATCCAGCGGGTCTGGGAATGGAAAGAGCAGAGCGGCGGCGACATCACGAGACAGATGCGGCGCTTGGGCGACAGCGTCGATTGGTCCAGGGAACGCTTCACCATGGACGAGGGACTCTCGCGGGCCGTTCGCGAGATCTTCGTCCGGCTCTTCGAAGACGACATCATCTTCCGGGGGGAACGCATCACGAACTGGTGCGTGCGATGCCGCAGTGCGATCAGCGACATCGAGGTGGAACACCAAGAGGTGGACGGCGAACTGGTCCAACTGACATACCCGCTGATCGACGGTTCCGGGGGGATAACCATCGCGACGACGCGCGTCGAGACGATGCTCGCCGATAGCGCGGTGGCCGTACATCCATCAGACGAGCGCTATAAGGGGCTGGTCGGGAAGATGGTCAGGCTGCCGCTCGTGGGGCGGGAGATACCGATCATCGCCGATGAGGCGGTGGAATCCGACTTCGGCACCGGAGCGCTGAAGGTGACACCCGCGCATGATCAGCTCGACTTCGAGATCGGGCAGCGGCATGACCTCGAGGCGCCGAGCGCGGTCGACCTCGAAGGGAACATCACCGAGATCGGCGGTTCCTTCGCTGGGATGGAGCGATCTGAGGCCCGCAAGGCGATCCTCGATGCGCTCCGCGCCGAAGGCGTGGTCGGCGAGGAACAGCGTCCGTTCTTGCACCCGGTCGGTCACTGTTCGCGCTGCCAGACCGAGATCGAGCCGCTGCTTAGCGAACAGTGGTTCGTGCGCGCGGCGGAACTCGCGGACCGAGCGAACGCTGCCATCCGCAGCGGCGAGACCCGATTCGTGCCGGAACGATACGAGCGCAACTACTTCGATTGGATGGGTGACGCTCGAGACTGGTGCATCAGCAGGCAACTCTGGTGGGGGCACCGGATCCCCGTATGGACCTGCGAGCTAGGACACCAACTCGCTTACAGAGAGGATCCGACCGAGTGCCGTGAGTGCGGCAACACCAACCTCGAGCAGGATCCCGATGTCTTGGACACCTGGTTCAGTTCGGCCCTCTGGCCGTTCTCGACCTTGGGTTGGCCCGAGCAGACCGAGGACCTCGAGACCTGGTATCCAACGACGGTCCTGGTGACCGGGTACGACATCATCACCTTCTGGGTCTCTCGGATGATGATGATGGGTTGCTATGCGATGGGCAAGGCGCCGTTCGCGACGGTACTGATCCACGGGATGGTACGCGACGGGCATGGCAAGAAGATGTCGAAGTCGTTCGGCAACACGCTCGATCCTCTGGACCTGATCGACCGTTACGGAGCTGACGCTCTGAGGATGACGCTGATCCGTGGGGCGACGCTTGGGAGCGATGTCCCGCTCGATGAGAAGTGGATCGAAGGCGACCGGAACTTCTGTACCAAGCTCTGGAACCTGGCGCGGTTCCTGATGATGCAGCGATCACCGGGGCACCCGGACCTGCCCCCGAAGGAACGCCTGACGCTGGCAGACAGGTGGATCCTGGCGCGGCTGGACACACTGATCGAGCAGAGCGAACAACTGTGGGAGCAGCACGATCTCGCACATGCGGCTCAGCTGGCACGAGCGTTCGCCTGGGACGAGTTCGCGGACTGGGCCGTCGAATGGGGCAAGGGGCGGCTCTACTCCGACGACCCGGCATCCAAGCAGGACCAGGCTGCCGTACTCGCGTTCGTGTTCGAACAGACGCTGCGCCTGTTGCATCCCTTCATGCCGTTCATCACCGAAGAGCTCTGGACCACGCTTACCGGCGGTGACACGATCATGGACCAGCCATGGCCTCGAGCCACGGGTGACCGCGATGATCGAGCCGAGGAGGAGTTCGATCTCGCTCGCTCGGTGATCGTCGCGCTCCGACGCTTCAAAGCTGACCATGAGATCGCGCCTTCCATCAAGCCTGACGCGACGGCTGTCATCCCCGATGATGCCGACCGCGGTGTCCTGGATGCCGAGATGGAGCGGGTGCGTGCACTGGGCGGTTGGGGTGACCTACTGCTCAGCTCATCCGAGCCCGAGGTCGATGGAGCCACGGCTCGCCTCGTGCTTCCAGGAGCGGCGGTACTCGTTCCCCTGGAAGGGCTCCTAGACATCGCCGAAGAGAGGACCCGGTTGTCCCGGCAGAAGCAGAAGCATGCAGACGAGATCTCGCGTATCGAAGGCAAGCTCTCCAACGAAGCGTTCGTCTCTAGGGCGCCCAAGGAAGTCGTCGAGACGCAACGCCAACGGCTATCCGAAGAGCAGGACCTGCTTCGCCGGATCGAAGCGGCCCTGGCGGACCTGGCATGACGAGCAGGGCAGATGTCGAGGCCGCGTTAGCCGAGCGAACCAACTTCGAGAAGACCGGCCAACTGCGCACTCCAACCTTGGAACGCATGACCTTCCTGGCCGATGTGTTGGGGTCGCCGCAGGAAGCCTTCGGGGTCATAGCGATCACAGGCACCAACGGGAAGTCGACCGCCGCGCTAGCGGCTTCTGCGGTTCTGTCTGCCGCCGGGTTGACCGTCGGCACCTACACCTCGCCACATGTGTCTCGGATCACTGAGAGGATCCGCTACGACCTCGACCCCATCGATGATGACGCTTTCGTCGAAGCCTGGAGGGAACTCGGACCGATCCTGGAGTTCTGCGATTCGCAGGTAGGCCAGATCTCTTGGTTCGAAGCCATGACCGGGCTGGGGCTGCTGATATTCGCCGACAGAGGAGTGGATGTAGCCGTCATGGAGGTCGGCATGGGTGGCAGTTGGGACGCGACCAACATCGCGGACGCGCAGGTTGCGCTGGCCCTCCCGGTCGGTCACGATCACGCGGTGCTAGGCGCCACTCCTGCCGAGAAGGCGGTCGAGAAGGCGGGCATCATCAAGGAGGGCTCGTCCCTGGTCCTGTCCTCGCAGCCCGAAGAAGGCGTGAGGGAGGTGTTCCTTTCTCGTGCTGCCGAGCTGGATGTTCCAGTCATCGAGGAGGGTGATTCCTGGGGTCTCGAAGAAGCCAAGCTTGCGTTGGCTGGGCAGTCGCTGTCGCTCACCATCGGCGGTGAGCGCTACGACGAGATCTTCCTGCCGATGTTCGGGACACATGTTGCGCACTCGGCTGTGGCGGGGTTGACCGCAGGAGCGACCTTCCTCGCTGGCGAGGAGACCCTGGATGAGGACCTGATCAGCGAAGCGGCTGGCCGCGTTCGGCTGCCTGGACGCATGGAGGTCCTGCGACGCAAGCCGCTCGTGTTGGTCGACGGGGCACACAACGAGGAAGCGACCCACGCCTTGGCCACCGCCCTGCCGGTCACCTTCAGGTACGACCAACTGAGGCTGGTCGTAGGTGCCATGGCTGACAAGGATCTTCCGAAACTCTTGAGGCCGCTTGCGTTGTTGGCTGACGAGATCATCTGCACTCGGGTCGATTGGCCCCGCGCAGCCGATCCCGAGATGTTGGCAGAGGTGATCAGAGCACAAGGGATCTCGGAGGTCCGGGTCGTCGGTTCTCCGAGAGACGCGATCGGGATCGCGCTCGAGCACTCGAGGGAGTCAGACGCCGTGCTGATCGCCGGATCGCTGTACCTGGCTGGCGACGCTCGCGAGGTCCTGGCTGGTGGAGATTGATGGGGTCGTATCCGCTCGAACCTGACGCGTCCGAGATGGAGCACATCCTCAAGAGGGCGTCGAAGGTCGTCATCGAGCACGCTCTGGGACTCCCCGAAGCTGCCTCTCACGATGAGGACGACGCCCACGAGATAGTAGCGAGCCTGCGCGGACTGGCCGGCTCTGAACCTTCGAGCATCGAAGACGCACTCGAGTGGTTCCAACAGGCCTACCCCAAGAGCTACAACACCGCAGCTCCCGGCTTCCTTGCATACATCCCCGGTGGAGGTCTGTTCGTATCTGCGGTTGCCGACATGCTGGCAGATTCGGTGAACCGCTACACGGGGGTATGGGCGGCGGCGCCCGCGCTATGCCAGATCGAAGCCGATGTGGTCCGGTGGATGCTCGACCTCTTCGGTTTCCCCGCTCCGTCTCGAGGCATCCTGACCACCGGCGGCTCGATGGCGAACTTCTCGGGGATCGTGTCCGCCAGGGTCGCCAAGCTGGGAGAGGACTTCCAGGACGGAGTCATCTATGTGACCGAACAGATCCACGCTTCCGTGCAGAAGGCCGCACGCTTGGCGGGGTTCCCTGAGCGGGCGATCCGGATCGTCGCGTCGGACCGAGATCTTCGGATGGATCCGACCGCCCTGGGAGAAGCGATCGCACTCGATCGCGCAGCGGGATCGAGACCCTTCTGTGTCGTCGGGTCGGCGGGAACGACCAATACCGGAGCGATCGATCCCCTCGATGCCTTGGCCGACATCGCTTCGCAGGAGGAACTCTGGCTGCATGTCGATGCTGCCTACGGGGGGTTCTTCCAGATGACCGAGTACGGCCGGACGCGCTTCGCAGGGATCGCCAGGGCTGACTCGATCACCCTCGACCCGCACAAGGGCATGTTC
>JBKHYG010000073.1:0-28906 GCA_046565595.1 Actinomycetota bacterium
TTGCCATCGCCGCATGCACCCACGGGGCGAGGTTGTTGTTGCGAACGCCTCCGGCGTACAGACCGCCGACGATCACCGAGCGCATCACGCCGTTGGGCGCTAGCGACTCGCGCAGGTCGTACCAGGTATTGCCCGGACGCAGTGAGTTGAACCGGGTGGGCGCGTCACGCAGCCATTGGTCGGTGAATGCGCCGACCCACTGGAACCCTCCGCCATAACTTCCGCCCAGCCCGCCGACGACAGGGTCGATCCCCCCGGGTCCGTCATCCTTCAAGACCCAGTCGAGCGAAGCGATGTGATCAAGTACCGCGCTGATGTCCCGACCCTCGAAGTCTGGATCCATCACATTGTTCTCGCCGCCAGAACCCGTGTTTCCCCGCTGGGTCATCGACACGAATCCGATCCCCGCGTTGAAGTAGTTGTCGCGCCCCGAGCAATCGGACTTCTGCCCACCCCAGCCGTGGCTCTGCAACACGACTGGTACAGGGTTCGAGGCATCAGCCCCAGCTGGACGGCACACATTTATGTCGATCAGCGTGCCATCGAAACTCTCGACGAAGGTGCTGGTCATCTCACCGTGGTTCGCACTCGAAACCGTGGGCGCCGCAAGCAGGGCGGTGGACAGGGCAAGGATGGTGATGCGGTTCATGCCCAATACTTCTAGACGCTGGGGGTCGGGTCCTGCCTAGATTGCCGCCATATAGACGACCTCGACGACGAACATGCCGCTGCCACCAGGTTGCCGGACAACAGTCTGCGATCGGTCTGAGATGGCGGGTCGCCCGGTCGGGGTAAGGATTCAGCTCCCGAGCCCCGCGCGCACCACATCAGGCACGCGCACAGACTCCTTGGTCCCGGGCCTCACGGACACATATGTGATCACCGCGCGCACGGCTTCCTCGCCGTGGACGCGAGCGACATAGGTCAGATCGAAGCTCGAGTTGCCTAGCCGCGTCGGCTCTACCGAGATGCGCACCTCGTCGTCGAAGCCAGCAGAGCCGCTCCAACTGAGCTGCGCACCAACGAGCATGCAGTCGAACCCGCCGCCGTCGGCGGCGAACAGTTCCTTCGGGTCGAAGCCCAGGTGTCCGAAGAATCGCGTGCACGCATCATCGAAGTAGGTCAACCAGTGGGCGTTGAAAACCACGCCTTGAGCGTCGATCTCGGCGTATCGGGGTCTCACCACATGCTCGAACATGCCACGCCAAACTAGCGGTGAGGCTGCTCGACCCGCCGATCCGTCCTGCGGGTATCGTCGGGCGCCAAGCCGATGAAGGAGCCCCACATGCCTGCCCCAGTCACACACCTAGAGATCCTTGGGCCCGACCGCCAAGCCCTGGCCGAGTTCTATGGCGGCGTCTTCGGTTGGTCGCTCACCCCGATCGACGAGATGAACTACACCCTCTTCGCCGCCGCCGAAGGCGGCATCGGAGGGGGACTCGGCAAGCCCGAGAGCGGCGACCCGTCGGTCAGCGTGTATGCCGAGATCGATGACCTTGACGCGAAGCTCGCACTGGCCGACGAACTTGGAGCGACGGACACGATGGGCCCGATCCCCCTGTCGCCCGACAGTCGGATCGGCATGTTCCGTGATCCCGCCGGGTTGGTCTTCGGTCTCTACGAAGGACCGAGCGACTCCGAGGAAGCAGCTAAGGGACAGGGAGCAGCGGTGGTCTGGTTCGACCTGATCGGCGCTCCGGCCGACACGCAGCGCGACTTCTACGCCAAGTTGCTCGGCTGGGAGTACGAGATAACCGGCGACTACGCACACATCAAGAAGGGCGACCGCGGGATCGCCGGAGGGATCACCGCGCCCATGCCGGGCATGCCTGAGAAGGCCATCGTCGCCTACATCGAGACACCCGACATCGACGCGACGCTCTCGAAGATCGAGGCGGCAGGTGGTCGCAAGGTCTTAGGCAGGACCAGCGTGGGAGAGAACCTCGCCGTCGCACTTTTCGCCGATGTCGCGGGGAACCTGAACGGACTCGTAACTCGCGGCTGATCGACTGAAGGGATCAGATCGCGGGACGGAGAAGTGATCCGAGTCCAGGAACGGCCCTTGGGAGGGACGATGAAGAAACTTCTGCTAGCCATCGGGATCCTCGCTATCGCCGCCCCGACGGCAGCGATCGCGGAGACCTCGATCATCCCCCCTGAGCGTGAGCCGGCCGCGAGCGAAGAGCAGGCCTACGCCTACGACGCAGACGATGATCAGGTCAACTGCAGCCTCCAGAGGATCATCACCTGTGCACGCGCCTCAGCTTTCACGGACATCCACTGTTACGAGGGCGGCTGCGAAGGCACGATCCAACTCGAGACCAGCGCCTACGCGGTGGGCCCGAACTCCACGGCGACCCCCTTCTCGTACACCGTCACCAAGATCGGGGGCGGATGCGATGGCTGCGTCGAAACGGTCGAAGATGAGGTGCTCTGCGAGCAGGACGCAGTGCAAGGACTCACCGAGAGCTGCGTGTTTGAACTATCGCTCCAACTTCCACGCCATCTGGCCTCGACCGGGGGCTGCGTCGGCTACAAGGTCGAAGCCGCGATCACGACGATCAACGACAGTTCCTTCGGTGAGACCCGCGCGGACGCCTCCGTAGAGCTGCAACTTTCGATCGGTAACTGCGTCAGCGTCTAGCCCGCGGCGGATCTAACGACCTTCGAACTTCGGGTTGCGTTTCTCGGCGAACGCCCGAAGGCCCTCAGCACGATCCTCGGTATCGATCGTCGAGGCATACTGCTCTCGTTCCACCGCGAGCGCTACAGGTGTGGGCAGCCCTTCGCCGGCATCCATCGACCGCTTGGCAGCTCGGACCGCTAGAGGGCCGTTCGCGGCGATCCGCTCGGCCAACGCGCGAGCAGCCGCGGCCGCATCATCCGAGACCTCGTTCACCAGACCCGCCCTCAGTGCGGTATCGGCATCGAGTCGGGCGGCGGTGAAGATCAGTTCCTTGGCTCTTCCGATCCCGATCAACCGTGGAAGCCGTACGGTGCCTCCCGCACCTGGGATGATCGCCAGTGAGGTCTCGGTTAGACCGATCTTCGCGTGCGTGGCCATGACTCGAAGATCACAGGCGAGCGCGATCTCGCAGCCTCCCCCGAATGCCGCGCCGTTGACCGCCGCGATCGTGGGCATGGGCAGGGCAGCGATCGCGTTGGTCAGTTCCTGCAGCCGTGGCACGAATGCACGCACCTGCTCGGCGGACATGGTTGCGCGCTCCCTCAGATCCGCTCCCGCGCAGAACGCCTTTTCCCCAGCGCCGGTGATGATCACCGCACGGACATCGGATGAGGAGAGATCCTGCAGGGCTGCGGATAGCGCGTCCACGAGGGCGGTGCTCAACGCGTTCGCTGCATCTGGTCGGTTAAGCGTCACCGTCGAGATGTGCTCGCCGTGTTCGAGGAGGATCGGTTCCATCTCTCCTGAGGTTAGAGGACGCGTGGTCCGGCCCGGCCGCCGCCTAGGGACTGGCGGTCCGACAGGCCGGCGCCTATAGGACTGGCGGTCCGGCCCGGCCGCCGCCTATCTGGCAGCGTCTTCGGTCCCGCGTTCGGCCTGCAACCACCGACTAGGAACACGCTTGCCGAGCGCCGGCTCGACCAACTCGACCGCAGCACGCAGCCCCTCGACCGAGACCCCCGTCCGCACGCCCATCGCTTCGAACATCGCGACCAGTTCGTCGGTGGCCGCATTGCCCGTGGCTCCGGGTGCGTATGGGCAGCCCCCAAGCCCGCCCACCGAAGCATCGAATGTCGTGACGCCGAGTTGGGACCCAGCCAGAGCGTTGGCCAGCGCGGTTCCTCGAGTGTCGTGCAGATGCAACGCGATCTGCTCGACAGCGGCGTGCTCCGAAAGCTCGCTCACGACGCGCGACACCGAGACGGGATCACCCATCCCGGTCGTGTCGCCGAGGGATACCTGATAGACGCCAAGATCCAGCAACGCTCGTGCGGTTGAGACGACCTGCTTGACGCTGACCGGACCCTCGTACGGGCATCCGAACGCGGTAGAGACATAACCGCGCACCGGCATCTTGGACGCAAGTGCTCGCTGCACGACGGGCCTGAAGCGCTCCATCGCCTCCTCTATGGAGCACTCGATGTTCTTGCGGTTGTGGGTCTCTGAAGCCGAACAGAAGACAGCGATCTCGTTGAGTCCCGCTTCGGAAGCTCGATCCAATCCGCGCTCATTGGGCACGAGCGCCGAATAGATGACGCCGTCCGCCCGGGTGATCTGCTGGCAGACCTCTACGGCGTCGGCCAGCTGGGGGATCCGGTCCGGCCGCACGAAGGCTGTTACCTCGATGCGTCTCAGGCCCGAGCCAGAGAGCGCGTCGATGAACGCGACCTTGGTCTCGGTCGGGATCAGCGCGGACTCGTTCTGCAACCCGTCTCGAGGGCCGACCTCTACGATCGTGACCGCCTCGGGTAATGACAGCATGTCGTGATGGTAATCGGAGCGCGCCGGTACTCTCACGCCACGAAGGCGGCAGCACGGAAGCAGCTGCATAGATATAGGGGGGAGTTCACATTGCGCATCGCGCGTACCGCGAGCATCGCGCTCGTCTTTGCACTGGCAGCAACCGCATGCTCGAGCGGGGCATCCAGCGGTCCCGACGGGAAGCTCGTCATCTACTCGGGGCGTAGCGAGAGCCTGGTCGGCCCGATCCTGACCGAGTTCTCCGAGACCACCGGCATCGAGATCGAGGTCAAGTACGGGGAAACCGCTGAACTGGCGGCGACGCTCCTCGAAGAGGGCGCCAAGAGCCCGGCAGATGTGTTCTTCGCACAAGACGCAGGAGCGCTGGGTGCCGTTGAGGCCGCTGGTCTGTTCCGAGAGCTGCCCGCAGAGATCCTCGACAAGGTGCCATCGGATTTCCGTAGCGATGCTGGGGGCTGGGTGGGTATCACCGGCCGCGTTCGGGTGATCGGATACAACCCGAAGGTGACACCCGCAGCTCTGGTCCCGACCGATGTCGATTCGCTCACCGATCCCAGATGGAAGGATCAGGTCGCGTGGGCGCCGACCAACGGCTCGTTCCAAGCCTTCGTGACCGCTATGCGGGTCCAGCGAGGCGACGAGGCAACTCAGTTGTGGTTGCAGCGCATGATCGACAACGGGGCGCGTTCCTACCCGAAGAACGATGCGATCGCCGAGGCCGTTAACAACGAGGAGGTGGACCTCGGCTTGCTCAACCACTACTACCCGCTCGAACTGGCAGCTGAGGTTCCTGGCGCCGAGATCAAGGTTCAGTTCTTGCCTAACGATGTCGGGGGTCTGGCCAACGCTGCAGGGGTCGGCGTCCTTCGGACATCCCAGGAGCAAGATGTCCTGGAGTTGGTCGAGTTCCTGCTCGACCCCGAGACGCAGGCCCGTTTCGTCAGCGACACCTTCGAATACCCGCTCGTGGAAGGTGTCGATGGGCCTGAAGGGTTACCCTCGCTCTCAGAACTCCAGCCTCCTCTGATAGATCTGAACAAGTTGGACGATCTAGAGGGCACCCTCGACATGTTGGCTGAGGTCGGGCTGCTCTAGTGCGGCCCGGCTGGGTGACGACGGCGATCGCATGGGCGGTCGCCGTCGTCGTTGCCTCGCCAGCGGTCTACCTGTTGATCCGGGCTAGTGAGGGATCGGGCGCATGGACCGTACTAGCGGATACTCGTACGATCGGACTGATCGCTCGTACGCTGCTGCTCGCTCTGACAGTCACGGTTGGTGCTCTCATCGTCGGGGTTCCCTTGGCCTACTGGACGACGCGATGTCGTCTGCCGGGCAGGGGCGTATTGGTGGTGCTTCTCTCTCTCCCGCTCGCGATACCGTCCTATCTGCTTGCCCTCACGGCGATCGCCTTCGCGGGTCCCGGCGGGGTGTTCGCCAGCCTGGTCGGGATCCGTCTACCGGTCGCATCAGGCTTCGGAGCCGCAACAGCTGTCCTGATCATCTCGACATATCCGCTGGTCTTCCTGACAACCAGGAGCGCGTTGAAGAGGCTCGATGTTTCCATGATCGAGGCGAGCCGTACGCTGGGTGTGTCTCATCAGCAGACCTTCCGGCGTCTCATCCTGCCGTCGATCCGGCCTGCGGCCCTTGCAGGCGGGATCCTGGTGGCGCTCTATGTGATCCACGACTTCGGCGCGGTCACCTTGCTGCGCTTCGACACCTTCACGCGGTCGATCTTCGTTGCTTATCAAGGTTCGTTCGATCGTCAGCGCGCCGCCGCCCTTGGGGTGATGTTGCTAGTGATCGCTCTCACGGTCGCGGTTCTGGGCGCGAATGTCAGGGGAGCCAGCGTCGGCGGGCGTCTCCACTCGAGCGCTCCGCGTCCCGCCGAACCCGTCGAACTCGGCACGCTGCCTCGTGCGGGAGCGCTCACGGCATGCTGGATGATCGTGGCCTCTGGAGTCTTGCTCCCTGTTGGCGTGCTGGTCTACCTGATGGCCAGAAGTGCGCGAGGCGTCGATCTCGCGGCGGCCTTCCGGGGGACGGGCAGCAGCCTCCTGGTCGCAGCCGTCTCGACGGTGGTGATCGTCACGGCCGCCGTCCCCGTGGCCCGCACGCTCTCAGCTGCCCGCCGAAGGACAGCGATCGCCCTCGAGTCTCTCGCCTCGGTGGGGTACGCCTTGCCCGGGTTGGTCGTCGCGCTGTCATTGGTCTTCTTCGCGACGAGGGTCGCGCTCGGCATCTACCAGACGATGCCTCTGCTGGTGCTGGCATATCTGATCCTCTTCCTGCCTCAGGCGACCGCCGGCGTCCGCGCGTCGGTCGACCAACTGCCACCAGCCTTGCCCGAGGCGAGCCGAACGCTCGGCGCCGGGCCCGTTCGGACCCTGCGGCGGGTGGATCTGCCGTTGATGAAGCCAGGTCTGCTGGCCGGAGCAGGACTCGTGATGCTCACGATCCTGAAGGAACTTCCCGCGACCATCATCCTCAGCCCTCCCGGCTTCAGGTCACTGGCTATGCGTGTCTACGACGAGTCCATCGCAGCTCGCTACGACCAGGCTGCTCTGCCCGCTCTGCTCATCCTTGCGATCAGTTCGATCCCCCTAGCGGGCTTGTTGCTGCGCGAGAGGGGGGCGAAGCTGTGAGCGCAGCGCGCATCATGCTCGCCGGCGTAGACAAGTCGTTCGGGCCGATCCGTGCGGTCGACGATGTCACCATGGAGGTCGATCCCGGCGAATCGCTCGTCCTGCTGGGACCCAGCGGCTGCGGCAAGACCACGCTCCTGCGTCTGATCGCCGGCCTGGAACGGCCGGATGCTGGAGCGATCTCCATCGGCGACCGAATCGTGTCTCGCCCCGGCCAGCACCTCGCTCCCGAGAAGCGCGGGGTGGGGATGGTCTTCCAGGACCACGCTCTCTTCCCTCACATGACCGTCCGGGCCAACATCGCCTACGGCGCCAAGGACGAGGCTCGGATCACCCAACTCCTCGACCTGGTCGGTCTATCGGCAAGCGCCGATCGGATGCCTGGCGAACTCTCGGGAGGTCAGCAGCAACGGGTCGCACTCGCTCGAGCGCTCGCGCCGTCACCTGGCGTCATCCTGCTGGACGAGCCGTTCTCCAACCTTGACGCCGACCTTCGTCAGCAGGTGCGAGACGAGGTGAAACAGATCCTCAGAGACGCAGACATGACCGCGATCTTCGTCACTCACGATCAGCAGGAGGCCTTCGAACTGGCGGACCGGATCGCCGTGATGCACCAGGGTCGGGTCGAGCAGATCGGGTCTCCCGAAGAGGTCTATCACACGCCGGGAACCAGGTTCGTGGCGGACTCGGTCGGCAAGGCAGCGTTCGTGCCTGCGACCCTCGAGTCGGGGATGCTGCGATGCTCGCTCGGAGCCTTCCCATACTCAGGGGAGGGTGACGACGGCGAAGCGGACCTGCTGGTCCGGCCAGAGGACATCGCGATCGAGGCAGACGGGGAAGCAGAGGTGATCGAGCGGAGATTCCAAGGTCCGCAGAATCAGTATCGGTTGCGTCTGGCCGACGGGATCGAGGTCTTGAGCGTTGGCAGTTCGCAGACCCTGCACCCCTTGGGAAGCAAGGTCAGGGTCCGTTTCGAGCCAGATCATCTGGTCGTCTTCCGAGGCGAGGAGCGGCTCGACTGGGTGCGAGCGCGCGCACACACCGGAACCGACCTAGAGCCTCGCTGACAGCCGCGTCCGTCATACCGGCGAGGACGGAACCGCAAGCACCAGGGATCGGCGCTCACCCGAAGGAGATCGCGCGGGCTCCTGCGGTCAACAGTTCGACGACCGCTGCCGCCCCCACGATGGAAGCCCCCTCGATGCAGTCCGATCCACCGATCCCGCGAGGCTCAGTGCACGCGCTGCACAGCCACAACTCGCCTCCGGCCGCCAAGAACTGAGAGATGTGGGTCGACAGCGGCTCGTGTCCTTCCGCCTGGATCCCCTCGGAGCCTGCATGCGTGCCGAGCCGCACGGCCTCGATCGTGCAGACCACGATCGACCGCTGTCCGCTCACCGCTGCGATCGTCGCACCGATGAACGGCAGGGTCGCCCGCTCGGGATCTTCTGATCCGTGCGTGCAGTTGAAGATCAGCGTCTGGTCCATCTGGTCTCCGTCCGGTCGCGTGCGCCCTGATCGAGCCAGGTGAGCGTATCGAGGATCTCTCCTCGAAAGGGACGCCGGCACCCTCAGCGCGCGCACCCGGCCACTACGGTCGTCGACCATGGCGACCAGACACATCAGCGACGACGGGACGGTGACCGTCGAGACCGCCGCAGCCTTCGGGATCCTCGCGATCGTCGCGACGCTCGCGGTCCAGGTGGTCTTGCTGGGGACCAGCTATCTGCTGGCGGGCCAGGCCGTTCGAGAGGGTGCACGCGAGGCGGCTCTGGGTGCGCGCGCGGATCAGGTCGAAGATCTGGTGCATGCGGTCTCGGGTCGATCAGATGCGACGGTCACCATGACGCCGAGGATCCGGGCTCCGGGCGACCTGGTGGAGGTCCGGATCCGGATGACCGCCCCCATCGTTCCCCTCATCGACGATCTGGTTCCAGACCTGTGGGTAGAGACCGCGGCGCTGATGCGGGTCGAGGTGAACGGTTGGAACTGAGTGGCGACAGATGTTCACCGTAGCTCTGCTCGGGTTCCTGGCACTGGTAGCCGTCGGGGCAGCCGATGGCGCCGCCTTCCTGCAAGCGAGGGTCCGGGCCGTCGCCGCGGCTGATGCTGCCGCGCTTGCTGCGGCCGACGCGAGCACATGGATGAACGATGAGGACCCAGAGACCGTCGCTCGCCGCGTCGCGGAAGCCAACGGCACCAGGCTTGTCTCGTGCCTGTGCGGTGAGGGACGCTGGACCATCACCGTCGATGTCGAGACCGACTCACGAGCGATGCTGCTGTTTGGTTGGAACGGACGGGTCGTGGTCGCAAGGGCCAAAGCAGAGGCACAACGGTGGGTCAGGAGTTGGGCTCCCCCTTGATGCCGGCGCCGCCTCCCAGGGTAGCGTCTGTGTCCATGCCGATCTCTCGTGACAAGTTGAGGCTTCAACCCCAAGCCCGCCTCGAGCTCTTGAACAAGACGCGCACTGGCCACTGCGCCACCGTGGATCAAGAGGGGTGGCCTCATGTCGTGCCTCTGTGGTTTGTGTGGCATGAAGATCATCTCTTCGTGAACAGTCTCAAGAGGAGCAAGCGAGGAAGGAACCTCAGGGACGGCTCGCGGGTCTCGTTCTGTGTAGACGCCGGTGAGGCGTACGGCGAGTTGAGGGGCCTGGTGCTGAAGGGTCGATTCGAGCCGGAGACCGACGAAACGACACTCGAGGCGATCAAGGGCCTGTTCGGCGAGAAGTACTGGAACGGGACCGCGGTACCCGACCTGAAGAGCCACGAATGGTTTCGTTTGGTGATAATAAGCGAGGTTTCGTGGGATTTCCGTCGGATCGAGGAGGCCGGCAGGGACGCGCGGCTCGAAGCTCTGAAGCTCAGAGGATCTGAAGGATCCGTGAGATAGTCGGCTTAGGCCTGTTGGAACCCACCTCGGCGTGGTACAACTGATGTCAACGATGGATATCCCCTCTGGAACCGCTTGGCCTCAGGGCGGCTCTGGGGCCGTTCCTGCAGGCCGATTCGGCGGCCGCGAGTCGGCCCCTAGGCGTGCGCTCGGATCGGTCGGCTTCCTGCTGGACTCGATAAGGCGTCGTCGAGCAGGCCGGATCGCGCTTTGGTCGCTGGTCGTCGCGTTGACCCTCGGAGGCATCGGGCTCCTGGCGTATCCGACCGTGACCGGTATCTGGGCCGACCGCATCCAGAACGGGCTGGAGCAAGAGTTCCAGGCCCTGACCCCTAACCAGGCTGGGGACAGTTATGCGGTGGCACCGGTCGAGGGCGACCCTGTCACCAGGCTTCAGATCCCCGCGTTGGGTGTAGATGTGATCGTCGTCGAAGGGGTTACAGGTAACGCGCTACGGGCCGGCGCAGGCCACTTCCCAGACTCGGCCCTTCCTGGAGATCCGACCGGCAATGTCGCCATCGCTGGCCACAGGACCGGTTACGGAGAGCCCTTCCGGCACCTGGACAAGATGAAGCCCGGCCAGAGGATCCACCTGGTCACGCCCTTCGGCACCTTCATCTACGAGGTGATGAAGCCCTTCGATGGCCATGGGAACCCTTGGATCACCGACCCGACCGACCTCACGGTCAAGGGGCGCACGGCCGAGCCAACGCTTACTCTGGTCACCTGTGATCCGCCCGGAACCAGCAAGAATCGACTCATATTGAGGGCGAAGCTCATCGACCGGGTGGATGGAACCACCTAGGCATCTGGATCGTTGAAGGAAGGGAAGATGCGACTCTCCGGCCAGAACTGGCGCCGGCTACTTGGTATCGCCATCATGGCGGTCCCGGTTGTCGGTCTGATGCCTGCTGCCCAAGCGGCTCCGGAGAACACCAAGGTCCTGGCCTTCAGACTGCCCTGTGATGGAGCGGTCTGTGATCCCCAGGGCGACGCCCAGATCCCCAACGATTCGTCGGTATCTGGACGGGTCCAACTCCAAGCCGCCAGCAGCGCGACCGTCGGTCTTCGCACCGTAGAACTACAGGTCCAGCTCGGAGATTCTTGGCGATGTGTGCGCCGCTGGGACACCTCTGCTCGCAGCTTCAGAGCCCACCAGGATCTCGATACCAACTCCCGCCTCAGCGGCTGTTCGAGCGACTTCTCCAACGGAGAGAACGGCGTCTACCGGTTCCGGGCGCTTGCCGAGGACCGCTCGGGTGCGACCGAAACCTCCAGCGTGTTCAACCTGCGTGTCGACAACGATCCGCAGGAGCCTCGCTGGGCAGACTCTCCCCAGGGCATCTTCACCTCGCAAGGCCCGCGCGTAACGCTGCGCTGGCAAGCGAACCCAGAGCCAGACATCGTCGAGTACCACTTCGTCCGATCAGGTTCGGGACGCGAGGTCGAACTCGCGGTGAGCGCGTCCCGTCCTGGAGGACAGGGTTGCGCGTTCGACTCGGGTGTCTACGAATGTATCGACGACGCCTTCGGGCCTGACGATGAGGGCACCTACAGGTACGCGCTGATCGCCTACCGCCAGAGCCCCTCTTCGTCCAAGAGATGTTCGCTCCCCGGCGGAGGTAGTTGTTCGACATCTGGTCTCTCCGAGGTGCGCAGCGTGACGGTCGAACCCCCCAAGACCGGCCCGACGACAGCCCCGCCTCCGCCGCCTCCAGCCAGTGAGCAGTTCGAACGGCGGTCCTCCCGAGGTTCTTCTGGCGGTACGGCCCGTCGACCGAGCCGACCGGCCGGGCCGACCCTCAGCGATATCGCTGCCGGTGATGAATTCTGCTTCGAGTGTGGCGAGTTCGACGAACAACTCCCATACGACTCTCCTGTCATCGTGGACGACCGGCAACCGACCGACGCCGACCTGATCCTCCCCGGAGAGGAAGAGAACCTTCAGGCTTTCGATCCAGAACTCGCCTCGGCGCTGGAAGCTGAACGGACCAAGCGTGGACTCGTTGCTCTGTCGGCGGGCCTGCTGATGATCCTGATGGGCATACATCTGGCGCGCGTCCTGCGCGATCCTTCCAGATCCCGCGGCTAGTCTGCGGGCACATGGCGGTCCATTGCGAGTGCGGAGCTGTCCTCGTTGAAGAGGTCACAGACCGCGGCGTCCGTCCCCTCGATTCCGAAGAGGCGATCGTCTTTCGCCGCACGACCGACCATGTCATCTGTGGGTCTTGCATGACTTCCTTCGATGTCGAGGGACTCCACCGTCTATCGACGGGTGAGGATCAGAGCCGGCTGAGGATCATCCTCGACGATCTCGACTGAGTATCCCGTCTAGAAGTCGGATCGCAGCATCCTTGTCCAACGGTTCGTTCCCGTTCCCGCACTTCGGAGACTGGACACACGAGGGGCAACCGGACCGGCAGCGGCACCCAGCGATCGTCTCGCGCGTGATGCCGAGGTGTCTCTCGATCACACCGAAGGACCGTTCCGAGAATCCGGCGCCTCCTGAAGCCCCGTCGTAGATGATGATCGTCGCGGCTCCGGTATCTGGATGAAGGGGTGTCGAGAGTCCTCCGATGTCCCACCGGTCACACATCGCGACCGCAGGCAGGACCCCGATGGCAGCATGTTCTGCAGCATGCAACGCGCCCGGTATCTCTGGCGGCCCGATCCTGGCGAGCCCGAAGACCGAGTCAACCTCGAGCCATACGCCGACCGTATGCAGAACGGACTCTGGAAGTTCGAGTACATGTTCATCCATCAACTCGCCCGATCCACGGCGTCGTCTGGCGTAGGACACGACCTGGGTCGTCACGGTGAGCTTGCCGAAACGCACCGGAACCGTGCCGATCATCGTCTCTCGCAAGTGCCCAACGACTCGCACATCGCTGATCGCGCGAGCATGCGTGGTCCAAGGTGCCTCGGATGCGTGAACCAGCGCCACACCCGCCTCGAGGTCGAGTGTTTCCACCTCGTACTGCCCGCCGAGATGTAGGTAGATGGCTCCGGGATGGAGTCCTCTCATCGCTTGACTCGGCCCCGCAGAGCCGAGCAGTCGGCCGGTTCCCGCCTCGACTATCTGGATGCTTGGCCCGGCGTCTCGCAGCCCCATGTCGCGGTGAGGTTCTCCCCGGCCCGAGTAGGTCCACCTCCCGCCGCGTTCGGTGAGCGTTCCGGTTCCAACCAGCGCCCCGACGCTGTCGATGAAGCCATCTCCGAACAGGTCCGCGTCGACGGAAGTGAGAGGCATCTCGCTGGCTGCGCACGCCAGGTGCGGCGCCAACACCGCAGGGTTGGAGGGATCCATGACCGCCGACTCGTTCGGCGCTTCCAACAGATCCTCAGGATGTCGCAGCAGATATTGATCTAGGGGATCGTCGTCGGCGAGGAAGACCCCTAGGGAGGCCTCGGATGACCGACCGGCTCGGCCGATCTGTTGCCGGAAGGCTGCCCGAGTTCCGGGGAATCCCGCTACCAGTACTGCGTCCAGCCCGCCGACATCTATCCCGAGTTCCAGGGCGGTCGTCGCTGCGACACCCAACAGTTCTCCCGAATGGAGCCGTTGCTCGATGTCGCGTCGCTCTTCGCTCAGATAGCCGCCCCGATACGAGGCGACGGTGCTGGGTGAACCCTCGATGCGTTCCCGCGTGATCTGCGCAACCAGTTCGGTACCTCGACGCGACTTGGTGAAGGCCAGGGTGGGCACTCCTGCATCGACGAGTTTGGCGAGCAACGCGCCGGTCTCACCGATCAGCGAACGCCGGGGGACGGCCGCCTCTTGGTCGACGATCGGCGGATCCCAACATGCGACGATCCGTTCGCCGCGTGCTGAAGCGTCCTCGGTGACCTCGTGGAAGGGTGTGCCCGTCAGTCTCTGCGCGTGTTCGGCGGGTTCCGAGATCGTGGCCGACGACAGCACGAAGAGTGGCTCGGAGCCGTAGCGCGCGCAGATGCGTCGGAGCCGACGCAGAACGGCGGCGATGTGAGCACCGAACACGCCGCGGTACAGGTGTGCTTCATCGACCACGACGATGCGCAACATCCGGAAGAAGCCTGCCCACCGCTGATGCTGAGGCAAGATCCCGGCATGGAGCATGTCGGGATTCGAGATCACGATCTGCGAGTTCTGCCGGATCCAGGCCCGCTCCTGTTGCGCAGTGTCCCCGTCGTAGACCGACGGGTGGGTTCCGCTCCACGCGAGACGGCGCACCCGCGACATCTGATCCTGGGCGAGGGCCTTGGTTGGGAAGAGCATCAGCGCGGTCGATCTTGGCTGTTCGAGCATCCCTTCGAGCGCCGCGATCTGATACACCAGCGACTTGCCGGATGCGGTGCCGGTGGCCATGACGACATGACGCCCGCCGCGTAGCGCCTCGATACCATCGGCCTGATGGGCCCACAGATGGCCGACCCCGATGTCTGTCAGCCGCTCCCTGATCCGCGGATCGAGCTGGAAGTCGCGTGCGATCACTCCACCGGTCGCGGCGATCCTCGCTACATGAACGATACGGTCTGGATCGTCGCCGAGGGCAGCTAGGAGTGCCTCGGGATCCATCGGTTCATGACCCGAGCAGCCCGTCGCTGCATATGTCCACGAACTGTGCGCTCCCACGGTCGGTGATCCGAACGATCGAGATCCCGCTCACTTCGTCGATCGCTCCGTCGACGACACCCGTGGTGACCTTCTTCTGCTCGATGCGCAGGACCGCCTGACCCAGTCGCATCGTGTCCGCCAACGAGATGTTCAGCGCGAGGTGTTTGTGGATACTCGCCAGCGCGCGCAGCAGCGTGCCCGGCGATCCGGTGAAGTCACGGCGGACCTCACCGAGGAGCGCCGCCATCAGTTCGCCCTGAGCGGCAGACCGCGAGAGGTCTCCGAGCGGGCGTGCAGAGGTCTTGCGAAGGCGGGTGAAAGCCAACGCCTGCTTGCCGTTCAGCTTCTGGCGTCCAGGTTGGAGATCGATCCTCGAGCCGGTCGATTCGAACAGGCGCTGCTTGATGTCCATCCGGACACCGCCGAGATCGTCGATCAGGGCCCGGAACCCTGCGAAGTTGGTCAGGGCGTAATAATCGAAGCGGCAACCCGAGCGTTTCTCCACCGTCTCTACCATCAGGTCCGGTCCGCCGAACACGCCTGCCGCGTTGATCTTGTTGCTGCCGAAGCCGGGGATCTCGACCCAAGAATCCCGCGGGATCCCAAGGATCGATGCCCTGCCAGCGACGGGGTCTATGCCGACGATCTGGATGGCGTCCATCCGGGTCTTCTCCGGGTTGCCTGTCCGAGCATCACCTCCCATGACGAGTATGAAGATGGGCTCGTCGAAGGTCGGTGGGCGTGGTTTGGCTCGCCGCACCTCATGGATCTCGGCGGCCGGTTCCTGGCCAGCGGCGGGAGAGACGGTTCCGAGCGCGGTCCAGGTCATGGCCGCTAGCGATAGGGTCGCCGCGACGCTGGTGAAGAGTCTGCGCTTAGGGCTCATGATGTGGGTGTGGGTTCGGGGATGCTGTCAACCGATCTCTCCGCGCCGTAGTAGTTGGTGACCTTCCACTGGCCTTCGCGCTTCTCGAAGACCAGACGGACCTTCTGCGCGAGTTCGAGGAAGGAACCTTCGGTGGTTTCGACCGTAGCTACGAAACGCACATCAGCTGTCGCGTACAGCGGCGATGAGTCCTGGAAGAACACCGTCAGATTCGCCGTCTGCTCGCCGAGGGTGACCTGACGAACCTGAGAGGCGAGCTCGCCGATCGTGAGCGAGTTGCGATCCTCGACGAACCCGACGCCCGCTTCGGCGACGAACAGTTCTGCCACGAGAGGGAAGGTGCCGTCACCGTACAGAGTGGGATCAGCGAAGGCCCTCTGATACCAATCGTCGAGGAGTTCCCGGATCTCCAGACCCTCGGCCTCGGCCCGGGTCTCATCTGGCGCCGAGGGGACGCCTTCGGACGAGGTCGAGCCGCTGAACGCAACCGTCTCGACACGAGCCTCAGGGTCATCGCCGCCGCACGCACGGAACCCGACACCCAGGAGCAGTATCCCTGCCGCTCCGATCAGGAGCGTTCGGCGGAGGCGTTCCTGCCTCGTGCGGCGACGCGACCTCGAGAAGGAGGGTCCGCGACGCATCGCGCGGCAGGTTAGTCGAGCACGGACGGCCGCGAGCGTAGGCTCAAGGCGTGTTCAGGAAACTCTTCCGTTCCCTGCGGCAAGACGAGGTCATGCTGCGGGACGCTTCGATCACCGAATGGGCCAAAGCCATGCCGGGGGTGAAACTCATGCGTGACGCCCAGAGTCGCGAGATGGTGAAACTGGCTGGCGTGGTCGAGAGGATCCGCGTCAAGCCGCAAGACGGTACGGCTGCCTACGAGGTGGCCGTGTCCGACGGGACAGGGCGCGTTAGGGTCATCTGGCTAGGCAGGAGGACCGTCCCAGGTTTGCAGCTCGGCCTCCGTATGGTCGTCGAGGGCAGATTGGGAGAGGACGAGAAGGGGCGCAAGCAGATCCTCAACCCCACCTATGAGTTCGAGGCTTCGAGCCTCGATCACTGAGCGCCGATCACTGGCTGGCCTGATCACCTGCCGGACCGAGCACCGCACCCTTGAACCCTTCCTGGGCGTCTTCGGTCGCGATGGCCAAGAGTTCGTCTCCTCCAGCCAAGGGTGTTTCGGGCTCGGCGATCACCACATGCCCGTCGCGGATGATCGCTACGAGCGCGCAATCGTGCGGCAACCTCAGGTCGTAGACATGCTTACCCACCGCTTCCGCGTCGTCTGGAAGGGTCAGTTCGACCAGGGACACCCGACCGTCCTCTAGGCGGAAGAGGCGCACGAGGTCGCCCACGCTCACCGCTTCCTCTGCCAGCGACGCCAGGATGTGAGCCTGGCTCATCGCCACATCCACGCCCCAGGTATCGGTGAACAACCACTCGTTCATCGGATGGTTGACCCGCGCGATGACGCGAGGAACGGTGAACTCTTGCTTCGCGAGGAGGCTGATCACGAGGTTGTCTTCGTCATCGCCCGTGGCCGCCACCACGACATCGGCTCGCGCAGCCTCTGCTTGTTCCAATACCCACGGCTCGCAGGCGTCGCCGTGCATGAATGTCGCCCACGGGACCAATTGTTGGCCGCGCTCTACCTGTTCACGTCGCTGATCGATGACGATGATCTGATGGCGTTTCGCCGACAGGTCGCTAGCCAGGAAGGTCCCGACATTGCCTGCTCCCGCGATTACGACCCGCATCAGGCATCACCTTCCAGACGGGCACGGAGGTCGGATATGGCGTCTCTTCGGACGGCTACATGCACCACATCGCCCTCCTGGAAGGCGGTCTTGGAGCCGGGGAGGATCGAAGTGCCGTTGCGGTCCACGACGACGACGCTCGACCGATCCTCCTCGTTCAGGTCGTTGACGGACTTGCCAGCGACGCCCGGCCCGACAGGAACGCGCAACAGCACCATCGTTCCATCGGTGAAACTCAACTCGGCTTGCTCGCGTCCTCCGAGCAGCGCGTCGAATACCTGTCCCTGAGCCCAGGTGACGGTCGAGATCGTCCTGATGCCTAGACGCTGGTAGATCTCGGCGCGGCGCGGATCGTAGATGCGTGCGATGACCGTCTTGGTGTCGTAGGCCTCGCGTGCGACCCGCGCGCTGACGATGTTCGAGTTGTCGCCGCTCGTGGCCGCGATGTACCCCTCCGCGATCTTGATCCCGGCGGTCTCGAGCGTCTCGCGGTCGAAGACGGTTCCAACCAGCATCTGTCCCTCGAAGCCGGGAGGAAGCTTCTCGAAGGTTTCCTTGCGTTTGTCGATGATGGACACGCTATGACCGAGCCGGTTGAGCTCGATCGTGAGCTGGCTGCCGAGGCGGCCGCATCCTCCGATGACGATATGCATGACGGGTTGCGACGATAGCGCTGCCGACGGGCTTTGCCGAATGCGCCCGCCAAGGCTCGCGCTACTTGAGGTGGAAGGGAACCGAGGTCAGGGTCACGCCGGGCTCGAAGAGCAAGACCTTCTTGATCTGGAAGGCCGTCTGGTTGTGGAGAGCCTGATGCCAGAACTTCTTGACCACGAACTCGGGCACGACGACGCTGACGATCGCATCTGGATTCGCGGCCCTCAGCTCGCGTACATATCTCAGCAGCGGTCGTGTCACGGATCGGTACGGGCTGTCTACCGCTTCGAGGGCGACATCCTCCATCTCGCCAACCCAGGTCTCGACGATCCGCATCGTCTCCTCGGGATCGATGTTGAAGGTGACCGCCCGGAGGTTGGTGGGGGATAGCGTGGCGGCGTAATCGACGGCCCGGCGGGTCGCGTTGTGGACCTGAGAGACCAGCACGACCCCGATCACGCGACTGGGGGCGCGCAGCCTCTTGTCGGTCGAGCCGGTGGCAAGCACCGGCACATCGGTCACCACGACCCGCGGCTCGTAGAGCAATCCGGCCTTCAGGCGAAGGGCTTTGCGTCGCTTCAGGACCTCGAGCGTCCCGGTGCGTTCGTAGAGTTCGGGCAGGAGCAGCGTCGCGACCTCGCCCTCCTCGAGACGCAGTGACCGAAGGAACGCACGGACTCCTTCGACCGGATCCGTGAGGCTGCCGGACGCGAACTCGAGGGGTACCGGGATGTCGAGCGCTTCCCACTGGGCTTGGAGTTGCTGCGCGTGAGGTCCCGTGCCCACATGTACGGCGACGATGTGTCGCGGCCGCATCGCGCGCGCATACCCGAGTGCCTGAAGGGTCGCCTCATCGATCTCACCGACAGGGATCACGACCGTCGTTCCCGAGATCTTCGAGCGCGTGGCTTCCTCTCGCAATTGGACCGCCACGGACCGGTAGTGGCGGTTGATCGCCAGGAACAACAACACGAGGAAGAAGACGGTGACGACGATCAGCCATGCGCCGAGCAGGAACTTGCTGATGGCCACGACTACGAAGACGAACCCGGTGACGGACGCACCGATGCCATTGACCGTTGCGCGTTTCTTCCACCCTTCTGGACGCAGGCGCCGCCAGCGCTGAACCATCCCCGCTTGGCTGAGCGTGAAAGATGTGAACACCCCCAACACATAGAGTTGGATCAGTCGGGTGACCTCCGCGTCGTAGGCGATGATCAAGCCGATGGCGGCGGTAGCGAGGACCAGGATCCCGTTGGAGAAGACGAGTCGATCCCCCTGGTTCATGAACTGCCGCGGCAGGAAGCGATCCCGCGCGAGGACCGAGGCCAACCTCGGGAAGTCTTGATATGCGGTGTTCGCGGCGAGTACGAGGATGGCGCAGGTGACGATCTGTACGGCGATGAAGCCGAACCCTCCGCCCCATACACCGTCGGCTATCTGCGCGACGATCGACTTCTGGTGGGTAGGTAGGGCTCCCATCCGGTTGGCCAGGTAGGTGATCCCCAGGAACAGCGGAACGGCGATCGCGCCAAGGGCGGCCAGCGTGGTGGCGGCGTTGCGAGCCTGATCCTCGGGGCGGCGGCCCCTGAACGCCGGGACGCCGTCGACGATCGCTTCGACACCGGTAAGGGCGGTAGCTCCCGAACTGAAGGCTCGCGCTACCAGGAACAGGCTCAAGGTCTTCAGTTGCTCGGGTGCCTCGAAGTCTCCCACCCCGGCGTCAGGGCAGCCCGATGCGGAGCACTGGTAGAGGCCATATGCGAGCGTTAGGAACATGCTGATCACGAACAGGTATGTGGGTCCCGCGAACAGCGCACCGGACTCCTTGGTGCCCCGGAGGTTCATGATCGTGATCAGGATGATGAATCCGATCGATAGGGCGACGCGGTGCTCGAGCAGCGCAGGAACCAACGAGGCGATCGCGAACGACCCGGCAGCGATCGACACCGCCACCGTCAAGATGTAGTCGGTCAGTAGGGCCCCACCGGCTATCAGACCGGGCAGTGTGCCGAGGTTCTCGCGTGATACGACATATGCGCCTCCGCCGCGGGGATAGGCCATGGCGGTCTGCCGATAGCTGGTCACGACGACGACCATCAGGAGCGCTACTCCACCGGCGATCGGCAGGCTGATCCCGAGGTGCTGCCCGAGGATCGGTCCCGCGAGGATCAGTACGAGGAATATCTCCTCCGTGGCGTAACTGACGCTCGAGAGCGCATCGCTGGCGAACACCGGCAGGGCAAGGAGCTTCGGAAGGAGTTGGTGGCCGGCCTCTTCGCTCGCCAAGCGGCGGCCCAGTAGGAACCGCTTGAACAGGCCGCCGGCTGAACGCTTCAGCGTCGGCGATTGGCTAGGAACTTCGGGAGGCACGGGGCGCGAGGCTATCCTCGGAAGCCAACCCGTGGGGGAGGCCCGTTGAGGATCGAGCAGGCACGCCAGTTCGCGCGAAGCAAGGTCTTGAAAGACATCACCTACCGTCACCTGGTCAGCGTCGAAGGTGTCATGCGGCGACTGGCTACACACTTCGAAGAGGACGAGGACCAGTGGGCTCTGACCGGGTTGTTCCATGACCTCGATCAGGACCAGACCGGAGACGACGGGGAGCGACACGGCTTGCTGGCGGCAGAGTGGTTGAAGGACCAGGGCGTCGATCCCGCGGTGATAAACGGCGTGTTGGCCCACGCCTATCCCGAGTACCGGACCGACCGGATGTCCCGAGCCATCGTCGCAGCTGACGCCGTCGCCGGCTTGCTGGTCGCTACAGCCCTGGTTCGCCCGGAGAAGGCGGTGGGCATGAAGGTCTCGAGCGTCAAGAAGAAGCTGAAACAGAACTCCTTCGCCCCGGGAGTGAACCGCGACGAGATCCGGCAGTGCACCGACCTCGGTCTCGAACTTGACGAGTTCATCGCTCTCGGGATCGAAGGACTGCTAGGTGTGTCAGGACACCTCGGATTGGCATGAGGCGGCTGATCTTCGCCCTGGTTGCCGTAGGCATCATCGTGCCCGCGGGGGTTTCGGAGTCGAGCACGGGTGCGCGTCGGACGGCGCGCTTCACGCTCGTTATAACCGATGAGAGCGAACTTGCTACGAAGCCGCCGGATGAGACCGTCAGGTGGGGACTGTTGGTCTACCCTGGTGTCCAGAGTCCTTCGCAACTCGCCCAGGTGTTGTGGCGGGGTGCTGATGCAGGCGATGGGATCGCTGGCACGCTGGGCGATATCGGGCTTGGCGACCTCGAGGGTGTCACTGCGTCAACGAGCATCATGCAGGGAGCACCCCCTCTGGCGTTGGCGTTCGCTGCGAACCTGGACCTGCGGAGGCTCCTTCCTTCTCCCGACATCGAGATAATCGTCTCCGACGACCCTTGGTTCTGGCTGGCAGAACGAACCGAGGTGATCGTGATCGGTGTCGGGCAGCAACTGCCGGCGCTGCTGGTCACCCGCGGTATCAACCCGCCGGGCGACGCCTTGCTCGACCCCACCGGTCCGGGACATCCTGGAGTGGTTTCGCCTTTCGATCTGGTCGTCTCGATCGCTCAGATCCTCGAGGTCGATCTCCCCGAGGGCTACCCGGGTCAAGCACTCGCGACCTCGGAGCATCCGGCACCTCGCCAAGCGGTCGATGATCTGGCCGCGAGGTTCAGGAGGGACACCCGGTGGCCGTTCCCTGTCGCGGTCACGATGATCGTGCTCCTGCTGATCGCAGCTGCCGTCACGGCGTCGGCGGTTCGGTTGGTGGTGACCGCGGGACCACATGCCGCCCGCTTGGGCCAGCGCCTAGCCGCAGGAGCCGGCGTCGCATGCGTTGCCATCCCGGTTGGGTATCTGGTCGCTCTCTTCCTCCCCGCCGCCTCAGGGATGGTCAGGAGCACGCCGATCATCATCGCCGCGGCGGTGGGCGCACTGCTTGCGTTCCTGGCGGAACGCAAGACGGCTTCGATAGCGGTGGGCCGGATCGGCAATCTGTTGGTCGTGGCGATAGTGAGCCTGACGATCATCAGCGCGTCGCGTCCCGGGCGAGAACCAGCGCTCTCGTTCTGGGATTCACCCTTCGTTTCGTTCCGGGTGTCTGGACTTCGTAACGCTCTAGCGGCGTTCCTGATCGGCGGGCTCCTGGTGGCTTTCGGAACCCGACGCTTACATCGGGCAGGCTTGCTGCTGGTCGGGGCCGTGGCAGTGGTAGCGATCGGGGCGCCCTGGCTCGGCGCCAATTTCGTCGCGGTCCTTGCGGTCACCGGCGGAGTGCTCCTCGCACTCGAGGTCGAGAGCGAGCCTGGCTTGCGACCTTTCGGGGCAGCCAAGGTCGTGGTCATCTCGTCGCTCGTGACGCTGGGGACGATCCTCCTGGACCGTTCGGACGCCACGCATGCCGGGCGATTGGTGGACGCGACCGAAGCTCGAGGTATCGGGTTACTGGTGGACATCTTCCGTGCGAGGATCGAGACCAACCTAGATCGGGTTGCCGAGATCGGTGTCCTCGCCTGGATCGGGTTGGCCGGTCTGATCGTCATCCTCGGCCTGCTCCTCTACGACGGTATCCGCGGCCATAACCGCGCGGGAACGCATCGATTCGTCAGCCGCCTCGATCCCATGACCAGAGCAGGGATCGCCGGACTCTCTTTCGCAGCCATCATCAGCCTCGTCTTGGAGGACACCGGGTTCCTGACCGCAGGGACCATCGCTCCCTTCGCCATCGCTCTGATAGCGGCGAAGGCCGCTGCTACTCTTCCTGTTCGCGATGGGTGAACGAGCCCCGACCGCGCCTTTCAGTGATCGTCCCAGTGGTCTGGGCGGACTGCTGTCCAAGCGGTACTTCCGCCGCCTGTGGATGGTCACGGGCGTTTCCAGCCTGGGCGATTGGCTGGCGGTCTTCGCACTCACAGCGTATGTAGCCGAGCTCTCAGGCCGTCCGGAGTTCGCCGTCGGCGGCGTCTTGCTGTTCAGGGTGGTTCCGGGGATGTTCTTCGGGCCCTTCGCCGGCGTGCTCGCGGACCGGTTCGATCGGCGCAGGCTGATGGTCACCGCGGATCTGATGCGAGCCTTGCTGGTCACCATCATCCCGTTCGTCAAGGATCTGATCGTCCTCTACGCGATCAGCGCACTCCTAGAGCTCTTGTCGCTCATGTGGACGCCTTCGAAGGACGCCACGCTGCCCAACCTGGTGGATCGAGACCAGCTGCTCCAAGCGAACCAGCTGAACCTGATCACCACCTACGCAACCCTGCCGATCGGTGGAGCACTCGTCGCCCTGCTCGCGGTCCCTGCCACCATCCTCGCGAGAGCCGGCGGAGTGTTCGCGAGTCTCGAACAACAGCCCGTCCAGTTGGCCTTCTTCCTCGATTCCCTGACCTTCCTGTTCAGCGCGATGATGATCGCGCGGTTCCCGAAGCAACTGATGGTCGCCCCGTCGGCTTCTCGAGCCGCGGGAGAACCCTTCCGCCCTTGGCGCGACCTGATGGAGGGCCTGCGGTTCGTCCGCACACATCCGATCGTCCGGTCGCTCATCCTGGGCGCCTGGGTCGCCTTCACCGGCGGCAGCGCCGTCGTATCGCTTGGCCCCATCCTCGCCAACCGATTGACCTTCGGCGGCACAGCCGCAGCTCAGGCCGCCTGGGGGGCATTGATCGTCGCGGTGGGTGTCGGGCTCGTCGGGGGCATGCTCCTGGCCGGGGCGCTTGGGAAGGTCTTCAGACGCGAGACCATCTTCCCCCTCGGCTTGATCTCCTCGGGTGTCATGACGGTGGTGGTCGCCACCCGCTCCTCCTTCGCGCCGGCCTTGATCGCGACGGTCTTCTGCGGCTTCGGTGCCGGTCTCGCGTGGGTCACCACTTTCGCGCTCCTGCAGGAGCGCGTGGATGAGCGACTCCGCGGCCGAACCTTCGCAACCCTGTACACCGGCATCCAACTCTCCCTGTTCGCCGGTCTCGCCGGCTGGCCGCTGCTGTCCGGCGCCTTGGGTGACCGGACGGTCACGGTCGGGTCCACGATCGTTGACCTCAGCGGAGCCCGTATCTCGATCGTGCTCGGAGGAACCATCCTCTCGCTGGCCGGCATCCTTGCGGCTCGCGTCGGATCGGCGCGGAGCGCTCAGAGGGCAGCTCGGCGTGGCGGACTCAGGCTCTCCTTCGGTCAGTCAGGCGCCCAGCGGCCGGGTTCCTTCATCGTGTTCGAAGGCGTAGAGGGGGCGGGGAAATCCACGCAGATGCAGCGGCTGGCCGAGTGGTTGATCACAGAACGCGACCGCGAGGTCGTCGTCACCAGGGAGCCTGGCGGCACCGAGCTCGCGGACCGGATCCGATCGGTCGTGTTGGAGCCCGGACACGGCAAGATCGATGGCAAGACCGAAGCCTTGCTGTTCGCGGCGAGCCGTGCACAACATGTCTCCGAGCGGATCCGTCCTGCTCTCGAGGCAGGCAAGATCGTCCTGTGCGACCGGTACATCGATTCATCTCTCGCGTACCAGGGCATCGCTCGCGGCCTGGGCGAGCAAGATGTGCTTCATCTCAACATCTGGGCGACCGACGAACTCCTTCCGGATCTCGTCATCCTGCTGCATCTCGATCCGGATGAGGGGCTGTCACGCAAACGCGGCCGCCTCGACCGTATGGAACGCGAGGGCCTGGAGTTCCACACATCTGTCAGTGAGGCGTACCTGAGGCTGGCGCGGCAGTATCCGAGCCGATTCTCTCTGGTGGACGCGAGTGGGGATATCGAAACCGTGCAATCCCAGATCCGCACCGCCATCCTCCCACTCCTCCAGCCCCTCGAGATCCCCCAGCGATGAGCACCGCCTCGGATATGTGGGCGAGGCTTGTTGGCCAGCAAGCCGCGGTCCGCGCGCTAGGGCATGCGCTCGAACAGCACGCGACCGGAAGATCCTTCCTGTTCACCGGACCTCGAGGCGTGGGCCGTGAGCCTGCCGCTCGTGCGTTGGCAGCTTCGGTCCTGTGCGAGCACGGAGGTTGCGGTGGGTGTTCGTCGTGCGCGCGCGTGCTACGGGACGCGCACGCCGATGTGGTGCATGTCGCCCCAGAGGGTGCGCAGATACTCGTTGACCAGATCCGCGAGGTGCGCCGCACCGTCGCTCGATCCCCGGTCGAGGGACGCGCGAAGGTGATCGTCCTGCACGAGGCGGATGCCTTGAACCCAGCGGCAGCCAACGCGATGCTGAAGATCCTCGAGGAGCCCCCCAGCGATACCTTGTTCATCCTGATCTCGGAGCGGCCCGAGGACCTGTTGGAGACCATCAGGTCCCGCTGCCGAAGGATCGACTTCCAGCCGCTGACCCCGGATGTGATCCGCAGCATCCTCGCCGAGCAGCACGGGGTCAACGAGCAGACCTCGTCGTGGGCAGCGCGGACCGGTGGCGATCTGGCCACCGCCCTACGGTTGGCGAAGGACCCGGATGCGAAGGAGCGTCGAGCCCGCCATCTGGATATCCCCGGGCGGGTCGTCCGCGGAGGCCTGATCGAGTGCATCCGCATGGCTGGAGAACTGCTCGACGAGGCGCAGGCGGCCACCGCCAAGCTGCGTGAGGAGCAGGATGCTGAGATCGTCGCACTGGCGGAGATGCTGGGAGAACGACGCGGCAGTGCAGGTGCCAGGAAGCGGCTAGAGGGCAGACACAAGCGCGAGTTGAAGGCTCGGGAAGCGTTGGTGATCGACGCGGCGCTGCGCGACCTGACCTCGTTCTACCGGGACTGCTTGCTGTTAGCCGCCGGAGCCGTGGACGAAGTGCTCATCAATTCCGAGGAAGCAGATCGCTTGCGCAAGACAGCCGGAGCGATCGAGCCAGGTTGGCTGCTGTCCGCCATCGACGCCGTCGAACGCTCCCGTCGGATGCTCACACGCAACACTCAGCCGCGGTTGACCCTCGAGGCGCTCTTCGCGCAGTTGTCCACCCCGCGCATCATCCCTCGCTGAGGGCTACTCGCCGGAGGGCTCGATCGGATCAGGCGCCGGCGCTGTCCGGCCGGCCCGTCTGTGGCGTCGCGCCTCGAGGACCACCGGGATCACGGATAGCAGGACGATGACGGCGATGACCGGCAGCAGATAGCGGTCGATGTCCGGGATGGCGTTACCGAGTCCGTATCCGGCCAGCGTGACCCCGCCACCCCAGATCAGGCCGCCAGCCATGTTGAACGAGGCGAACCTGCGGTACTTCATGCCGGCTGCGCCAGCGACGATCGGAGCGAGCGTCCGCACGATGGGGATGAAGCGAGCCAGCAGGATCGTGCGTCCCCCGTGCTCGTCATAGAAAGCGCGCGCACGGTCGAGATGTGAGCGGCGGAACACCCGCGAGTCCTCCCGTCGGAAGATCGCAGGTCCCGTCTTAGCGCCGAACCAGTATCCGACCGCATCGCCGGCTATCGCTGCCACGATGCAGATCACGACCAGTGGCCCGATCGGCAAGATCCCTGCAGCTGCGAGCACGCCTGCGGTGAACAGAAGGGAGTCGCCAGGAAGGAACATCCCGATCAAGAGTCCGCTCTCGGCGAAGACGATCGCGCCGATGCCGGCGAGACCGAAGGTGCGCGCGAGATGCTCGGGATCGAGCCACGCAGGGAGTAGTGAGAGCACGGTTGATCAGGTTTCTTGGGTAAGGCGCGATGGTACGATAGGCGTCCGCCCGCCGGAGTAGCTCAGGGGTAGAGCTTTCGATTCGTAATCGAAGGGCCAGGGGTTCGAATCCCCTCTCCGGCTCCGGAGCCCCTGCCATCTAGAAGCCCGAGACCTGCGCATCCGCCCCCCGGAACGCGACGGCCCGCGCGTCATCGCACGGGCCGCAGCGTCATCAGGGAAGTCTGGTCAGCCGACCTGTTCGTGCTCGAGTGCGCCCGCGAGCAGACGCTGCGCGACGCCGCGGCGGAACATGTCCTGACGCTCTTTCTCGGAGACCCCGCCCCAAACGCCGTAGCGCTCGCGGTTCTTCAACGAGTTGATCAAGCAAGGTTCCTTGACCGGGCACGCGTTGCAGATCTCCTTGGCGCGCCAGGCGTCTTCCTCTGCGACGGGGAAGAAGACCTCGGGCTCGATGCCGCGGCAAAGGCCTTGCTTCTGCCAGTCCTGTTCGTTCATCATGGGTCTTGGTTCGCCCCCTAGGGTTGGTGCTTGCTGAAGTTTATCAGAGGACACACAAGAGTTGAACACCGACGGGTCGGATTCCTGCTCATGCGGGCGGATTTTCCTATATCTGGGTACCCCAGATGTCCGTTTCGAGCGTCTTGGGGCCCTGGTGGGGTGGTGCTAGCATCGCGCACGCCATGCGGAACCTCAGGATCTCGATCGCAGCCTCGATCGCTGGGCTGCTCATCTTCGCCAGTCCTCTGAGCGCGTTCGCCCAGGACGCCCAGGCCGACGCGCCGGGCATCTGCGCGCCCTGGCACCGTTGCCTGGCTATAGGCGGCGTCGGGATGGTTGCCTTGGCGATCCTCGCGCTGCTGGTCGGCTATCTGATCCAGCGCCGTGGGTTCGACAAGGTCGAGCACCGTCAGGGTAACCCCGAGGGCGTTCGCGTCGACGAGAACTAAAGCGTGCCAGACGAGTCCGCGATCGGACCGTCTCCCATGTTCGATGTCGAACTGGGAACGAAGGCTGGCGCGATGCTGGCTGGCCGCCAGCCTCCGACGACACCCGCGGAGCGTCAGGACTTCGGGGAATCCATCCGTCGATTGACCCGCGAATCGGATGCGGCCGTCCGGGCCTTCAACGGCTGGGAACATGCCCCTCCGGTGCCGGTTCCCCAGATCGTCGCGCGTCCGGCTTGGATCCGGGCGAACCTCGAGGGGATCAATCACCTTGTGTCGCAACTCGATCTTCCCACCCCTAAGGGAGGGTCGTTGCGTCGAGGTTTCGCGCGGCGCGTCCTGTCCGTTCAGGTCGGCGGGATCCTCGGCTATGTGTCCCAGAAGGTGTTGGGGCAGTACGACTTCCTGGATCGGCTTCTGTTCGTCGGCCCGAACATGATCCGTCTCGAGCGTCGCGCCCAGACGAACCCAGAGTCGTTCCGTCGCTGGGTCGCGATCCACGAGGTGACCCATGCCCTGCAGTTCACCGCGGTGCCGTGGTTGAAGCCGCACCTCATGGAACTCGTTCAGAGTTCCATCCCGAAAGAGGCGACCGACCCATCGCAGATGGCTGAACGCATCAAGACCGCCCTGGAGGAGAAGCGATCCCTTCAAGAGATGCTCTTGTCGCCAGAACAGCGCGAGATCATGGAACGCGCGCAAGCGATGATGAGCGTCATCGAGGGGCACGCGACCTTCGTGATGAACCGCGTCGGGGAAGAGTTCATCCCGGACATCGACACGATGCGCGAGCAGGTGGAAGCCGCCAAAGATCAGGCCGCCCCGCCAGAGAAGGTCGTGCAGAAGGTGATCGGTCTGGCGCGCAAGAAAGCTCAATACGGAGCGGGGGAGAAGTTCTTCGACGCGATCACGGCAGCCGAAGGCATAGACGCCATGAAGCGAGTATTCGAGTCGCCCGAGATGCTGCCAACACCGGATGAGGTGAAGGAACCGAAACTCTGGACGGAGCGGGTCGGGTCGTGAGCCAGGCTTCGCCGCGTGATCGTCGACGCAGCAAGACCGACTCCCCTCAGAAGATCGTCCGACGCTTCTGCGTCGATGTCCTCCAGACCATCGAACAGCGCAACATCCTGCGTGGAGGCGAGACCGCGGTCCTTGCGGTGAGCGGCGGAGCAGACTCGCTCTCATTGCTGGAAGCCATGGTGCGGCTGCGCGACAGCCTTCGAGTGACCCTGCATGTAGCGCACTGTGATCGCGGCATCCGCCCCTCCAGTCCCGACGACGCTGACTTCGTCCAGGCCCGGGCCGCCGAACACGGCCTCGGGTTCCACCTCGGACATGCTGACCCGAAGCCGCCGAAGGGAAGGTCCCTCGAAGAGCATCTCCGAGACCAGCGCGGTGCTTTCCTGATCGGGATCGCGAACGAGGTGGGGGCCGCGAGGATCTTGACCGGCCACACTCTGGACGATCAGGCCGAGACCGTGCTCATGAACCTGCTGAC
>JBKHYG010000074.1:0-28576 GCA_046565595.1 Actinomycetota bacterium
ACACGAGACCGAGCTTCGGGCCCGTGAACGAAACCGTCCTCGCGGCCCGCATGGTCTCGCCGAGGGGTTGGCCGGTGCGCGCGTCGATCCCGCTCGGGATGTCGACCGCGAGGATCGGAACTCCCGAGTCGTTCGCGGCTTCGATCAGCTTCGCCAGGGCGCCTTCGATCAGCCTGCCAAGGCCCACGCCGAACAGCGCATCGATGATGAGGTCCGCTGTCTGGAAGCGAAGCGCGAGTTGCTCGGGGTCGGTGAGCGTCTCTCCGCTCCATGCGCGGGCAGCGTCTGCGGCTTCACCCGAAGTCGGGGGCCCGATGGGTAACCCGACGGTGACGGTGGCCCCACGGGCACGCAGCATCCTTGCCGCAACCAGCCCGTCCCCCCCGTTGTTCCCCTTACCGGCCAGCACAACGATCCTCTGCCCGTAGGAGCCTCCCAGGATCCTTCGGGCTTCCAGAGCGACTGCCCCCGCGGCTCGTTCCATCATCTGGGCGAGCGGCGTCCCGGCTTCTACGCCCGCCTGGTCGCAGGCGTAGACATCTTCGGGGCTGAGGACCGGTAGCACACCCATAGCCTAGAACGGCAGGCGCGCCGCCCTCGATGGAACCCTTCTCTGCTATGTCCCTTTGAGGTTCACTGCGGTGGTCCCGGGATGGGGACTGGCGTGGGGTGGCAGTACCGGGGCACCGATGGAAGCGTGTTCCAGACGCAGAACTTCCCGTCCTCGTATCCAACCCAGATCTGCCCCAGGGGGGTATCTACGGTGACGCGCCACTCCTCGGAAGGAGTGATCGGTGGTGGCCCTTCTCGCACGGTCACCTCGAAGAGCCCGACGGGTCGGAGCGATCCGATGCGAACCAGGTAGGTCGTCCCCTCCGTGGGCTCGAAGTCGATCCGCTGCTCGTCACAACCTATCCGCGTGAGACCCGTCTGCGATAACTCATATAGGGCCAGGGTCGACGGCCAGTACTGCTCGTCGGCGAGGGTGACCGTTGCGGATCCGGAGCCATCCGCTTCATAGCGATACCAGACCGAGCTCCTTGTCCCGCCCAGACACGGCTCCTCGCCGGGTTCGGCGGTAGCTCCTCCCAAGCTCCCTTGTTTCGGCTCGCGGTTGGACAGCGCGATCGCGTCCACGGCCTCGTCGTGGAGCGGTCCTTCCCATGGCTCGATCGACAATCTCAAGTACCGGTTCCGGCCGTAGGGCTGCCAACGCGCGGCGATCTGGACCAGGTATGTCTCGCCCTCTACAAGCGCGACGGGCAAGATCGCCTGTTCCGATGGCTCGTCGTCTTGCGGCCAGTAGTGGATGCAATCGATCCGCTCCTGCGGTCCGTTCTCTACCCGCCAGATCGAGATGGTCGTCGAATAGTCGCTGCCGGTTGTCGAGATGTTCACGGCCTCGCGTCGCGGGGCGGTGAATGTCAACCAGACATCGTCGAACGCGGGAAGGCAGGATTGCGGCGAATCCGCTTGCGTCGAGTTAGCCGTCACATCGAGTTCCATCTCGACCGGATACTCGACCGCGATCGGAGCGTTCCAGTCGTCGCCGGCCGAGGGCTCCCAGGACCGCTCTTGGATGCTGACCTGCACGGGCCCCTGGAAACTCTCTAGATGAGAGATCCGCAAGGCGTACACGCCCGGTTCGAAGAGGTAAGAGGTGTCGAACGGGTGGGTCTGACGGAATCCGTAGTTGCACAACAACTCGCTCAGCGAGTCCAAAGACCCTCCGGTCAGGATGGTCATGGTGACCTGCTGGTTGGGGTCATCCACGACTATCGACAAGGGGGTCTGTTCGGCCAGTTCGAAGGAGTACCACACGGAGATGTCGTCGTTCTCGCCGCATGTGGGTATCGGTTCGCCTTGCTGCCAGGTGGCACCGGTCGTGTCGGCCGTGAAGTTCGCAGGGATGGAGACCGGGGTGCGGTCCTCGAAATCGTCGTTGACGGCTGCCTCGGCATGAACGGCCGGACCGATGAACCAGGCGAGGGGCAGCATCGCTGCAAGCATCCGTATGGACAGGGTCATGGGATCTCCTATCACGGCATGGGATCAGCTCGGCCGTGACTCAGATGGATTCGCCGTCGGTGGTTCGGGCTCCTACCCCTATTCGACGGTTACGGACTTCGCCAGGTTCCGCGGCTGGTCCACATCGCAGCCCTTCAGGGTCGCGACCTCGTAGGCCAGGAACTGAAGCGGCACCGCGACAAGGGCCGGGACCAGCAGTTCGTGCACCTCGGGGATCTCGACCACGACATCGGCGTGCTGGCCCACCTCGGCTCCGTCGCCTTCGCTGCAGACCGCGACGACGAAGGCTCCGCGAGCCTTGACCTCTTGGATGTTGCTCAGCACCTTGCTGTACACATGGCAGCGGGTTGCGACCGCGACCACGGGAACTCCCTCTTCGATCAGCGCGATCGGACCGTGTTTGAGTTCGCCCGCGGCGAAGCCTTCGGCATGCAGGTAGCTGATCTCTTTCAGCTTCAACGCACCCTCAAGCGCCGCGGGGTAACCGACATGGCGGCCGATGAAGATCACCGAACGAGCATCAGCGACCTTCGGAGCGACCTGCTGGACGGCCCCCCGGGTGTCGAGCGACTTCTCGATCAGTTCGGGCAGCCGCCACAGATCGTCGACGATCCCAGCGATGTCGCTTGGGAACAGGGATCGCCGCACCTGCGCCAGATACAACGCCAACAACTTCAATCCGACCAGCTGCGTGGTGAAGGTCTTGGTAGCCGCCACACCGACCTCAGCCTCGGCGTGGGTGTACAGCACCGCGTCAGCCTCGCGTGCAACGGACGATCCGACCACATTGCAGACGGCCATGACGCGCGCTCCCTGCTGCTTCGCCCACTTCACGGCCTCGAGCGTGTCGATGGTCTCGCCGGACTGGCTGACCGCGATCACGAGCGTCTCCGGTCCAAGGATCGGATCCCGGTAACGGAACTCGCTGGCGATCTCGATCTCTACCGGGATACGGCACCAGTGCTCGAGCGCGTACTTGGCGGTCAAACCAGCGTGGAAAGCGGTCCCGCAGGCGACGATGAAGATCTTGTTGACGCCTCGCAACTCCTCTTCGCTGATGCGTAGTTCGTCGAGTTTCAGCGAACCGTCGGCGCGGGTGCGGCCGCGCAGCGTTTGTTCGACCGCACGGGGCTGCTCGTAGATCTCCTTCAGCATGAAGGTATCGAAACCCGACTTCTCGGCGGCGGTCGTGTCCCAATCGATGGTGATCGTCTCGCCTTCGGCGGGGCGTCCTTGCAGATCGGTCAACTCGATCTGACCATCCGAGAGCGTGACGACCTGATCGTCCAACATGTGGGTCACTTCGCGCGTGTGCGCGAGCAGCGCCGTCGGATCGCTGGCGAGGAACACGCCGCGTTCGCCGCGCCCGACGATCAACGGCGAGGTTCGCTTGGCCGCGACGATCACGCGGGGAGTCTCGGCATGGACGACAGCGACGCTGAAAGCCCCTTCGACCTTCGCGAGCGCCGCGCGCACAGCACCGGTCAGGTCCGACCCGTCGAAGGCCTCCTCGACGAGGTGGGTCAGGACTTCGGTATCCGTCTCGCTGACGAAGGTGTGGCCAGCCGCTTCGAGTTCGGCGCGCAGGGTCAGGTAGTTCTCGATGATGCCGTTGTGGATCAACGCCAACCCGCCAGAGCAATCGGTGTGCGGGTGGGCGTTGTGGTCGTAGGGACCACCGTGGGTCGCCCAGCGCGTGTGGCCGAGACCCACGGTACCCGCGGGCATCTCGCCTTCTGACAGCGCCTTATCGAGGACCTCGAGCTTGCCGGCCCTCTTGACGACCGTGAGGCCGCCGTCGACGACGGCTACGCCAGCGGAGTCGTACCCGCGGTATTCGAGACGGCGTAGGCCTTCGAGGAGGACGGGTAGCGCCTGGTCTTCGCCGACGACGCCGATGATCCCACACATGAGGGTCAGTCTAGGCGTCGCAGAAGGCCCCGACGGGAGGGTATCGAGCGCGCTGCTCAGTCAGCCAGGGTGTCGCGAACGGCCGCTACCACCTGGTCAACGGCGGCTTGGGCGGCCTCCGTGGTCTCGGCTTCGGCCATGACCCTGACCAACTGTTCGGTCCCGCTGGCGCGCACCAGCACCCTGCCGCTGCCAGCCAAGGCAGCCTCTGCCGCCTCGACCGACTCCCACACTGCTTCGGCGCCGATCAGTTCGTTGCGATCCCGGACCGGCACATTCACCAGCACCTGCGGGAACCTGGGAACCTGCTTGGCGAGTTCCGAGAGGCTCATCCCCGTGCGTGCGATCACGGCACCGAGTTCGAGCGCGGTCAGGATCCCGTCCCCGGTCGTGTGGCGCTGCAGGAAGACCAGGTGTCCAGACTGTTCGCCACCCATCGCAGCTCCGTGCTCGAGCATCGCGGCAAGCACATAGCGGTCACCGACCGCGGTCTCGATGAAGCTGATCCCCGCGTCCCTCATGGCCCTGCGGAATCCCATGTTCGCCATGACCGTCGATACGACCGTGTCGTTCGGAAGGACTCCCCGAGCGAGCGCGTCTATGGCGATGAGACCGAGGATCTGATCACCGTCGACCATGCGGCCATGCGCATCAGCCGCGAGCATCCGGTCGGCGTCTCCATCGTGCGCTATGCCCAGGTGCGCGCCGTGAGCGACAACCGCTTCCTGCAGCCGCTCGGGATGCGTCGAGCCGCAGTGATCGTTGATATTGGTTCCGTCGGGGTCCGCGTGGATGACGGTGACTGTCGCTCCCGCATCGCGATAGACCTCGGGCGCGATCGCGGACGCCGCACCGTTGGCGCAGTCCACGACCAACCGGACACCCTCCAGCCGCGCGGACCCATCCAACAGGAACCTCAGGTATGTCTCGTCGGCATCATCGAACGACTCGAGTGCCGGTTCGACCAAGCCGGGATCTTCCATCGCCGTCTCGATGCGATCCTCTAGCGCGTCAGAGAGCTTCATCCCATCGGCGCCGAAGAACTTGATGCCGTTGTCTCTAGCCGGGTTATGCGACGCACTGATGACTGCACCGGCAGCGAACCCGCCGGCATTCACCAGGTGCGCGACACCCGCTGTGGGCATCACCCCGCAGGTGACCGGAACGCCTCCGGCCGCTCGTATGCCGGCAGCCAAAGCACGCTCGAGGGCTGGTCCGGATCCGCGGGTATCGCGTCCTATCAGGATCGGGGAATGGGTCGCATCTCCGCCCAGGACGCTCGCAGCGCCGAAACCAAGCTCGCGCGCGAGCGCATCGGTCAGCGTCTCGCCGTAGGCGCCACGGACCCCGTCGGTGCCGAACAGCCGCCCCAAGGCAGTCCTCTAACGCTTCGAGAACTGAGGAGCTTTGCGCGCCTTCTTGAGACCGTACTTGCGACGCTCCTTGGCGCGAGCATCACGGGTAAGCAGACCCTTGCGCTTCAGCTCGGGACGAAGCGTCGCGTCGGCGTCGATCAGTGCGCGGGCGATACCGTGACGCAGAGCACCGGCCTGGCCGCTCATGCCGCCGCCCTCGATGGTCGCGAAGACATCGTAGTTGTCGATCGTGTTCGTGACGCGCAACGGCTCGGTCACGACCATGCGCAACACAGGACGCGGGAAGTAGTCGTCGAGGCTGCGTTCGCCGTTCAGGTGCCACTGGCCGGTGCCGGGCTTCAAGCGGACACGCGCGGTCGCTTCCTTGCGACGACCCGTTCCACGAACGATCTGACCGAGCGACATCAGCGAACCCCCTCAGGGACGATGTAGGCCTGTGGCTTCTGAGCGGAGTGCGGGTGCTCGGCGCCGTCGTACACATGCAACTTGCGGATGATCTGACGACCCAGACGGTTGTGCGGGATCATGCCCTTGATGGCTTTCTCCATCGCCTTCGCCGGCTGCTTGCGCAGAAGATCGGCGTAACGGGTCTCCTTCAACCCGCCCGGGAAACCCGAGTGACGGTAAGCGAACTTCTGCTCGGCCTTACGCCCGGTCAGCGCGACATCGGCGCAGTTGATCACGATGACATGGTCACCGGTGTCGATGTGCGGCGCGAAGGTCGGCTTGTGCTTGCCGCGCAGCAACTTGGCGGCGTCGGCGGCGACCCGTCCGAGGGAACGGCCGGTCGCGTCGATCACCCACCAGGTGCGATCGATCTCTTTGGGCTTGGGAGAGTAGGTCTTCATGGCATGTCGAGACGCCCGAGGGTCGAGCGTGGAACACGCCCAGCCGGAGCCGGGCGCGAGGTCCGTAGGGTAGCCGCCAAGTGCCGCTTCGGTCAACCCGTTCCAGGCCTTGGTTAAAGTGCCCGAACAGTGGCTTCGAAGAATCAGCTCAACAAACTAGGTGAGCGTTTGGCCAAGTCAGCCTCCCCGTCGGAGGATGACCTGCGCCTACTTGCTGAGTACCGTCGAGAGCATGAGGAACTCGAGAACCAAGTGCTCGTCGCCCTACTGGAACTCGGACTGAGCGCCACCAGTCGACAGAAGTCGACCCTAAGCATCGTCGACAAGCTCCGTAGGGAGCGCACACGATTGGCCACGATGCAAGATCTGGTAGGAGCCCGGTTGGTCCTCCGCCCCGGAGAGGGATTGGAGGATCAAGACCGCGTCGTGGGGACCATCCTGTCCGCAGTGTCTGGCGAGACCAAGACGGTCGACCGCCGATCTGACCCGCGATACGGATACAGGGCCGTGCACGTGATCCTCACTATGGGCCACCTGAACATGGAGATTCAGGTTCGGACGCACCTTCAACACTTGTGGGCGGAAGTGATGGAGAAGGGGGCCGACAAACTTGGGCGTGAGTTGCGCTACACCGAGCCCGCAGGATTGTCTTCGGGCATCCCCAGGACCTTTTCTGAGGTGATGATGAGTATCTCAGATGCGATCGCATCGGTAGAATTCCTACAAATCGCCATCCGCAAGCGAGAGTTGGCTCTAGACGCCATAGCCGCGATCAGCGATGATGAACACGAAGAGGTTCATGTTCTCAGGGATGAGATCCGATCTGATAAGCAGCGGATCTTGGACCACGAGAGTAACCTTCGGCATCTACTCCAGACGTTGAAAGACGACGTTGAATGAAACACTTCGTGATCGCATACAAGCGCGACTCGGGCGACCTGCTCGAGTTCCTTGCTGTCTCAAGCCGAGCCGAGGCCAGGCGCCACCATCTGGAGTTGGAAGTGCGATATCGGCCGGACCCGTTCGTAGAACTCGTGGTGTTGTCTGGGGACGAAGCGACCCTGCGCAGGACGCATTCCCGCTACTTCGTCAAACTCAACGATCTTCAGGGTCGATTCGAGGAACTCGAGTCACTCGCGTAGGTCAGCGCGCGAATGGGTCAGTGGGGTAGACGACCTCGGTCAGGAAGAGTCCGTGGGCAGGCGCGATCGGAGCCGCGGCGTGGCGGTCGCGGGCTGCCAGGACCCGGGCGGCCTCGGAAGGATCCCGATCCCCCTTGCCGCAGGCGACCATCCAGCCGACGATCGATCTGACCATCTGATGGCAGAACGAATCGGCCTCTACGCGGACCTCGAGCCGCTTGCCGGACGGACCGAGCATCTTGCCGTCGGGCCCCGGCCTCTTGCCGTCGGGCACGGTCTGGGTCGTCAGCGTCACCTTGCGGAGCCGCCGGCTCGGCGGCCCTTGACCCTTACGGCAGAACGATGAGAAGTCGTGCTCTCCGATCAGATCCTTGGTAGCCGCCCGCATGCGCGTGACCTTCAGGTCGTCACGGATCCACCACGAGTATCGGTCAAGGAACGGATCGGCAGTTGCGGAGCGATGCAACTGATACCGGTAGCGACGACGGATCGCGCTGAACCGCGCATCGAACCCGTCTGGCACGATGGCGGCGTCGCGAACCACGATTGCGGCCTCGTTCCAGGCGTTCAGCCGGTCGAGCAACCAGCCAGGCTCGGTCCCAGCGGGTGCATCGAAGCTGAAGACCTGTGCTTCGGCGTGGACACCAGCGTCGGTACGGCCGGCCGCTGTGGTTACGATGGGCTGGCGCAGCAGGTGTGCCAGTCGCTCTTCGAGTTGGCCTTGGACCGTGACCTGACCAGGCTGACGCGCGAGCCCTCGATAGTCGGTCCCGTCGTACGCGACCTTCAACGCGATCTTCAAGCCGACCTCGCGCAACGAGGGTCGATGGCGCAAACGCGAACGCGCCGGGATACCCGACGCGTTGGCTGGAAGTAACCGAGGATCACTCGTCGCTGCTGCCCTGATCCACGAGCTCGATGATCGCCATCGGAGCAGAGTCGCCCTTGCGGAAACCGGTCTTGACGATGCGCGTGTAGCCGCCAGGCCGCTCCTTGAAACGAGGCGCGATATCGGCGAACAGCGTGTGCACGATCTCTTTGTCGTTGATGACGCGCAACACGCGGCGCCGAGCGGCCAGGTCGCCCCTCTTGGCGAAGGTGATCATGCGTTCGGCCAGCGGACGCGCCATCTTCGCCTTGGCTTCGGTCGTCTGGACCTGACCTTGGATGAACAGGGACTTGCAGAGACCCGCGAGGATCTTCTTCTGGTGTGCAGGACCCGAACCGAGGCGGGGTCCTTGCTTGGGCTTAGGCATCGGCGATCAGTCCCTCAAGCTCAGGCCCATCTGGGCGAGCTTCTCCTTGACCTCGTCGATCGACTTCTGCCCGAAGTTGCGGATGTCGAGCAGATCCTGCTCGGTGCGCGTGACGAGCTCACCGATCGTGTTGATCGATTCGCGCTTCAGGCAGTTGTACGAACGGACCGAGAGTTCGAGCTCTTCAACCGGCAACGCCATCTCGGAGGAACGGAACTGCTCCTCAGGAGCCGGACCCAGCGTCAACGCCTCGGCCTCACCCGAAACGCCTGACACGAGTCCGAGCAGATCGACCAGCGTCTTGCCGGCAGCCGCGAAAGCTTCCTTCGGGCTGACAGCGCCGCTCGTCTCGACATCGATGACCAGACGATCGAAGTTGGTCTGCCCTTCGACACGGGTCGGTTCGACCTCGTAGGCGACGCGACGAACCGGCGTGAAGACCGAGTCGACCGGGACGACACCGATCGTGTCAACGCCTTCCTTGTTCTTCTCGGCGGTCACATATCCGCGACCACGCTCGACGGTCAACTCCATGTTCAGCCGGCCGCTCTTGTTCAGCGTTGCGAGCCGAAGGTCAGGATTCAACACCTCGATCCCGGCCGGAACCTCGAGGTCGGCGGCGGTCACATCTTTGGGTCCCGTCGCGCGCAGGAACACGCTGACGGGCTCATCGTGCTCGGAGCGAAGGATCAGATCCTTCACATTGAGCACGAGTTCGACGACATCCTCTTTGACGCCGGGGATGGTAGAGAACTCGTGCTGGATCCCTTCGACACGCAACTGGGTCACAGCGGTGCCGGGGATCGAGCTCAGCAGCGTGCGCCGAAGCGCGTTGCCGAGCGTGTGCCCGAAGCCTGGTTCGAGCGGTTCGATCGCGAACCGCCACCGGGTATCGGTGAGCGGCTCTTCGACGATCTGGGGACGGTGGAGCGTCAACAGCACAGGTGTTCCTCGCTTCGGGTCGAGATCACTTCGAGTAGAGCTCGACGATCATCTGCTCTTGGACCGGGGTGTCGATCATGTGACGCTCAGGCAACTGAGCGACGATCGCCTTCAGGTCTGCACGGTCTACCTGCAACCAAGGCGGGGTAGGCCGGTTCTCGTTCACGGCCAGCGCATGCTGGACCGGGGTCAAGCTCTTGCTCTTGGCACGGATGCTCACGACATCGTTGGCCTTCACGCGCATCGACGGGATCGACGCCTTGCGGCCATTGATCTCGACATGCCCATGACGAACGAGTTGGCGAGCCTGGTCGCGGCTGAGCGCGAACCCGGTCCGGAACAACACATTGTCCAGACGGCTCTCGAGGATCTGCAACAGGTTCTCGCCGGTGATGCCGGGTCTACGGACCGCTTCCTCGTAAGCGTTGCGGAACTGACGCTCCAACACACCGTAGGTGCGCCGCGCGCGCTGCTTCTGACGCAGCTGGTTCTTGTACTCGGTGTCCTTGCTGCGGCCGCGACCGTGCTGTCCCGGAGGGAACGGGCCGCGCTTCTCGATCGCGCACTTGGGCGTGTCGCAGCGCGTGCCTTTCAGGAAGAGCTTGATGCCTTCGCGGCGACAGAGCTTGCAGTCGGCGTCGGTATAGCGAGCCATCAGACCCTCCTCCGACGCGGCGGACGGCACCCGTTGTGAGGAACAGGCGTGGTGTCGTTGATGCCCGCGATCTCGAGGCCGGCTGCTGCCAGAGAACGGATCGCGGTCTCGCGGCCAGCGCCAGGACCCTTCACGAACACATCGACCTTGCGCATGCCGTTCTCGATCGCTGCCTTGGCTGCCTTCTCGGCTGCCAGCTGCGCTGCGAACGGGGTCGACTTGCGCGAGCCCTTGAACCCGACCTGGCCGCTGGACGCCCAGGAGATCGTGGCACCGGTCAGGTCGGTGATGGTCACGATCGTGTTGTTGAAAGTGCTCTTGATGTGAGCGTGCCCGTGGGGCACATTCTTCTTCTCTTTGCGCTTGCCGCGCTTCTGCTTCGCCAAGTGTTACTCCGTGATCTGTTACTTCTTCGCGCGGACCTTCTTGGAACCGGCGACGGTCTTCTTCGGGCCCTTGCGTGTGCGTGCGTTCGTGTGGGTGCGCTGGCCGCGAACGGGCAGACCCGAACGGTGGCGACGCCCCTGGTAGCAGCCGATCTCGATCTTGCGCTTGATGTTGGCCTGAACCTCGCGGCGCAGATCACCTTCCACGCGCAGCTCGTTCTCGATGTATTCGCGGATCCGGTGAACCTCGTCATCGGTGAGGTCGCGGGTACGCACGCTCTCCTCGATGTTGGTGGCCGCCAGCGCCTGTTGCGCCGTCGTCTTACCGATGCCGAAGATGTAGGTGAGGCTGATCACCACGCGCTTGTCGCGTGGGAGGTCTACGCCTGCGATACGAGCCATAGTCTCTGATTACCCCTGACGCTGCTTGTGGCGAGAGTCCTCACAGATGACCATGACCCGGCCGTTGCGGCGGATCACCCTGCATTTCTCGCACATCTTCTTGACGCTTGGACGGACCTTCATGTGGTTCCCCTGATCTGGTTCTGGACCCGGGCACACCACAGGTACGCAAGGCGCACAGGGGCCAACCCCGGGTCCGGGGCAGGTGGGGCATGGTAGCACCCCTGACCTGCGGAGGCCAAGTCCTGACCTCCTCGTCCTAAGACCTCGCGTCCAGACAGCCCGAGTCGAACTGACGCACCGATGTATCAGCTGTGACCAGGGATAATCCCTCGATCTGGGCTTGAGCCACCAACATCCTGTCGAACGGATCGCGATGGTCCCATTCGAGCCAGGCAGCGCGCCTGGCATGCCTCGCGCTCACCTCCAACTCGAGGAACCCTCCCTCATAGAGAGCCTCCAACATGCCCGAGGGGACTCTCAACTTCCCGGCAGCAGCCTTGATCTCGAGCTCCCAGATGGTCGCCGACGACACATAGACCTCAGAGGAGGGGTCAGCGATGGCCTCCCGGGTCTGCGGTCCCAACTCAGCGGCGTCGGAGAGCCACCAGAGGAACACATGGCCGTCCAGCAGGAGTGCCTTCACGAGGCTTCGAACGCGTCGGCCACCTCGGCAGGAAGCTCATCGAAGTCCGGGGAGATCCAGACCTGGCCCCGCCAGGCCCCAGGCTGGCGGGGGCTGGTCACCTTGCCAAGCGGAACCAACTGCGCCACCGGTTTACCGGCCTTGCCGATCGTTATCACCTCGCCGGCCAACACCCTCTCGATCAACTTCGAGAGATGGGTCTTGGCCTCGTGGATGTTGACCAGCATGAAACTTAGTCTACTTGACTAAGTTGGGCGGGTCTAGCCCTCGTCGGGACGGCGGGTCAGCACCTCAGGGCCCTCGGGGAGGATGGCGATCGTGTGCTCCCAATGGCTGGACAGGCTGCCGTCGGCGGTGACCACCGTCCAGCCGTCTTCCAAGAGCCTCGTCTCGGCACTGCCGATGTTCACCATCGGCTCGATCGCGATGACCATCCCCTCCTTCAGGGGGATGCCCTTGCCTGAGCGGCCGTGGTTAGGGATCGGCGGGTCTTCGTGCAGGGACCGTCCGATGCCGTGACCGACATATTCCCGAACCACGCTGAACCCGGCGGCTTCGACGATGCTCTGCACGGCCTCGCCGATGTCGCCCACCCGGTTGCCTATACGAGCCTGCTCTATGCCGGCCTCGAGGGAGGCTCTGGTGACCTCACTCAGACGCCTGGCTTGTTCGCTCGGCTCGCCGATGAAGACGGTCATCGCAGAGTCGCCATGGAAGCCTTCGACTATGGCGCCACAATCGATCTTGAGGACATCGCCCTCGAGGATGGTGACCTTCTCGTCAGGGATACCGTGAACGATCTCGCCGTTCAACGAGGTGCACAGCGTGCCCGTGAAGCCGCGATAGCCCTTGAAACTGGGGGCCGCGCCGCGGGATCGGATGTGATCCTCTGCGATCTGATCGAGTTCGGCTGTGGTCATACCGGCCTTGACCGAATCCCGGCACAACACCAGCGTCTCAGCGACGATGCGGCCGGCTTGGCGCATCAGATCGATCTCTTCGGGCCGCTTCCTGTAGATCATCAGGACACGGCCGATTCGATCGCTGCCGCGATCTTGGCCTCGGTCTCACCGGGCGTACCGCTGCCGTCCACCTCGGCCAGCAGACCCTTGTTCCGGTAGTAGTCAACGACGGGGGCGGTCTGCTCGCGGAAGACGACCAGACGCTTGGCGACCACCTCTGGACGATCGTCCTCGCGGACCATGCGATGAGCGCCGCATCCGTCGCACACCCCAGGGTCCCCGTCGACGACGGCACCTGGCCGACCGCACTCGGGACACACGGCTCGCCAGGCGAGTCGCTCGATGATGATCTCGTCGGGCGCCGAGAGCGAGACGACACGGTCGAGCGGCTTATCCAGTTCGGTGAGCGTGTGATCCAACGCTTCTGCCTGCACGACGGTCCTCGGGAACCCATCCAGCAGGAAACCTGGCTTGGCATCGGGCAGCGAGATCCGCTCTCTAAGCATCCCGATCACGACCTCGTCGGGAACGAGTTTCCCGGCGTCCATGAACCCCTTGGCCTTGCGGCCCAAGGGGGTGTTACCGCGGACCTCGGCCCGCAACAGGTCGCCGGTAGCGATGTGCGGGATGTTGAAGCGCTCGACGATCCGAGCAGCCTGCGTACCCTTCCCAACGCCTGGAGGGCCGAGCAGGATGATGCGCATCTAGCTCAAGAATCCTTCGTAGTTGCGCATCATCAGTTGGCTCTCGACCTGCTTCATCGTCTCGAGTGCGACACCGACCATGATCAGCACGCTGGCACCCGCGAACGGGAAGGCCTGGATGTTCCACACGCCTTGAGCGACGCCAGGGAGAACGGCCAACACGCCGATGAACACGGCTCCCGGCAGCGTGATGCGACTCAGGATGTGCTCCAGGTACTCGGAGGTGTAACGGCCCGGACGGATGCCGGGGATGAACCCGCCGTACTTCTTCATGTTGTCGGCGACATCGGTCGGATTGAAGGTGATGGCCGTATAGAAGTAGGTGAAGAAGATGATCAGCGTGAAGTAGACACCGATGTAGATCCAGCTCGCCGGGTTCGCGAAGGTCCGGTTCACGAAGTCCTGGAAGCCCTGGCTGCTGACGATCGTGGAAGCCAGGACCGGCAGGTAGAGCAGCGAGGACGCGAAGATGATCGGGACCACGCCCGCCTGGTTGACCTTCATCGGGATGTAGGTCGCAGAGCCCCCGTAGGTGCGGCGACCGACGATGCGTTTGGCATATTGGACCGGTATCCGTCGTTGGCCTTGTTCGACCGTCACGACCGCGATGATGATCAGCACGCCGAGCGCGATGAAGACCGATCCCTTGGCGGGACCAGCCGCGCCCCAGAGCGCCGCCCCTTGAGCAGGCATGCTCGCGATGATCGAGGCGAAGATCAGCAGCGACATGCCGTTGCCGATGCCTCGTTGCGTGATGAGTTCGCCCATCCACATGATCAGAGCGGTACCAGCCGTGAGCGTGATCACGACGAGGCTGATGCGGCTCACAGAGTGGTCGGGGAAGAAGTCGCGGATGCCGCCGAACAGGTTCCCGGTGTTCGCGGTCACCACGATCCCAAGCGACTGGAGCAGCGCGAGAACGACGGTCATGTAGCGGGTGTACTGGGTGATCTTCTTGCGGCCGACCTCGCCCTCCTTCTGCAGCGCTTCCAGACGCGGGATCACCACGGTCAGCAACTGCATGATGATCGAGGAGGTGATGTAGGGCATGATGCCCAGGGCGAAGATGGCGAAGTTGGTCAACGCGCCGCCGCTGAACAGGTTGATCAGCGTGTAGACGCCGCCGCCCTGCTCAGCCTGCTGCCGAAGCTCTTGGACCTTGTCGAAATCGACCCCGGGGAGCGGGATGTGAGCCCCGAACCGGTACAGCGCGATGACGAAGATCGTGAAGAAGATCTTCTTCCGCAGATCTGGGACCTTGAAAGCGTTCCGGAAAGCACGAAGCACGGGGCGACTTCCTCTCTTACTTGGTCAGTTGCTCGACGCTACCGCCTGCGGCCGCGATCTTCTCGCGAGCGGACCTGCTGAACGCGTGCGCCTTGACGGTCACCGCGAAGCCCAGGGAGCCATCACCCAGGATCTTGACCTTGGAACGCTGGTTGCGCACCAGGCCCTTCTCCTTGAGGGTGGCGGGTTCGACGGTGTCTCCAGCGCTGAACCGATCGGTGATCGCCGACAGGTTCACGGGCTGGTACTCGGTCTTGAAAGGATGGTTCGAGAACCCTTTGAGCTTGGGCAGCCGGCGGTACAGCGGCATCTGGCCGCCCTCGAACCATGCGGGGACCGTCCCGCGTGCGCCTGTTCCCTTGGTGCCGCGGGTAGAGGTCTTACCGTGACCCGAACCTATCCCGCGACCGACGCGCTTCTTCTTGCGATGCGCCCCCGGGGCGGGACGCAGATGATGAAGCTTCATGCTTCCTCCTCGACCTTCACGAGATGCGAGACCTTGGCAACCTGGCCACGGAAACTCGGCGTGTCATCGTGTACGGCTGACGAACTGACCTTACGCAGACCCAGGGCCTCGACCGTCGCGCGTTGACGCTTGGTCGTGCCCGGTAGCCCGCGCACCAGGGTCACCTTGACCTTTGACATCATCCAGCCCTCTGGGTGCTCTCGATGACCTCGATCATCTTCTTGGGGGCGACCTCCTCGAGACGCAGTTCGCGGTCCTTCGCGATCGCCTCGGGGGTGCGCAACTCCTTCAGGCCCGCGACGGCGGCCTGAACGATGTTCAGCGGGTTGCTGCTTCCCAATGACTTACTCAACACATCGTGGATACCTGCGCATTCCATGAGCGCGCGCACCGGCGCTCCAGCGATGATCCCGGTACCGGGAGCGGCTGGCTTCAGCAGCACCCGGGCGGCACCATCCTCGCCCATGACCTCGTGTGGGAGGGTCTGACCCACGATAGGCACCGTGAACAGGTTGCGCTTGGCGACCTCTTCGGCCTTGGAGAAGGCCATGGGGACCTCACGGGCCTTGCCGTATCCGACGCCGATCTTGCCGTTCTTGTCGCCCACGACGACCATGGCAGCGAAGCTGAATCGCCGTCCACCCTTGACCACCTTGGCGTGGCGGTTCAAGAGGACCTGGCGGACCTCGAACTGCGGCTGATTGTCGTCGGGCGAAGCCTGGTTGCCTCGTCCACCCCTGCGATCACGCTGCTGTGCCATGAGACTCCTAGAACTCCAGGCCGGCGTCGCGGGCGCCCGTGGCGACCTGGGCGACCCGACCGTGGTACTTGAATCCACCACGGTCGAACACGACCGTGGCGATGCCTGCTTGCTTGGCCCGCTCGCCGACGAGTTTGCCGACCTGTAGAGCGACCTCGTTCTTCGCTCCCTTGGCGACATCGTCCTCGAGTGAGGATGCCGCCGCCAGCGTCTTGCCGTTCACATCGTCGATGATCTGAGCGTAGATGTGGCGGTTCGAACGGAACACCGCCAGGCGCGGCCTCTCGGTCGAACCCGTCAGGCGCTTGCGTAGGCTCGAGTGGCGCCGGATGCGTGCGCGGGTGGTCTTCTGCATGGTTACTTCGCCGCCTTCCCGGCCTTGCGCCGGACCCGTTCACCTTCGTAGCGGATGCCCTTGCCCTTGTATGGCTCGGGTGGCCGCAGTTCGCGGATGTTCGCTGCGACCTGGCCGACCAGTTGCTTGTCGTTTCCAGAGACCATGACCTTGTTGGTGCCTTCGACCTCGAGGGTGATGCCCTCTGGCGCATCGAATTGGATCGAGTGACTGTATCCAAGGGCGAACTCGATCCCCTTGCCTTTCGATGCGGCGCGGTAACCAACGCCCTGGATCTCTAGGTTGCGCGTGAACCCTTCGGTGACTCCGGTCACCATGTTCGAGACCAGCGCGCGGGTCAGGCCGTGCAAGGCACGGTTCTGGCGCTCATCGTTGGGGCGTTCTACCTCGATGACGCCGTCGCCGATCTTCAGCGTCATGCTCGGATGGATGTCACGCTCGAGCGTCCCCTTGGGTCCCTTCACCGAGAGGTGCGTCCCTTGGAGCTTCACCTCGACACCCGAAGGCACCGAGATCGGCTGGCGTCCGATACGACTCATCTAGATCACCACACGAAACACAGGACCTCGCCGCCGACATCGGCCTTCGCGGCCTGCCGGTCGGTCATGAGTCCTTGGTTGGTCGAAAGGATGGCTATACCGAGACCTCCGAGCACCTTGGGAAGCGAGTCGCGACGCGCATAGACACGCAGCCCCGGCTTGCTGATCCGCTTGAGCCCGTTGATGGTCTTGCGGCGGTTCTTGCCCCACTTGAGTTCGACGACCAGATCGGCGCCGACCTCCTTGGGCTCTACCTTGAAATCCTTGATGTATCCCTCGCGACGCAGGATCTCTGCGATGGAGACCTTCTGCTTAGAGGACGGGATGTGCACGGTGTCGTGGCCCGCGGTCGTAGCGTTGCGGATGCGGGTCAGCATGTCCGCGATGGGATCGGTTCCTGTCATCATGATGCTGCCCTCCTCACCACGAAGCCTTCGTGACGCCCGGCAGTTCGCCCCGGTGCGCCAATTGACGGAAACACAGTCGGCAGATGCCGAACTTGCGCAGGTACGCGCGCGCACGACCGCAACGCATGCAGCGGTTGTAAGCACGGACGCCGAACTTGGGCGTGCGCTGTTGCTTCTCTACGAGACACTTCTTCGCCATCAGTCGTTCCTCCGGAACGGGAGCCCCAGGGCGGTCAACAGAGCCTTGCCTTCCTCGTCGGTGCGCGCGCTCGTCACGAGCGTGATGTGCATCCCGCGCACCTTGTAGATCTGGTCGTAATCGATCTCGGGGAAGATCAACTGCTCGGTCACGCCGAATGTGTAGTTGCCTTGGCCGTCGAACCTGTCGTTCAATCCACGGAAGTCGCGGATACGCGGCAACGCGATCGAGATCAGCCGATCGAGGAACTCCCACATGCGGTCACCGCGTAGCGTCACGCTCGCGCCGATCGCTTGCCCCTCGCGCAACTTGAATGCGGCGAGCGACTTGCGGGCGCGGGTCACGACGGGCTTCTGGCCCGCGATGATCGCGAGGTCCGCAACGGCAGCCTCGATGAGCTTCCCATCCTTGATCGCCTCGCCGAGACCGGCGTTGATCACGATCTTCTGGAGGCGCGGAACCTGCATGGTGTTACCAAGGTTCAACTCGGTCTTCAGCTGCGGAACCAGTTCGTCGCGGTAACGCTGCTTGAGTCTGGGCATCGTCGCGGTGGCCATCAGATCTTCCCTCCGCACTTGCGGCAGACACGAACCTTGCCGTCGCGTCCCTCATCGAACCCGACGCGCGTCGGCTTGTCGCATGAGCCGCAGACCACGCCGACCTTGCTGATGTGGATCGGCAGTTCCTTCACGATGATGCCGCCTTCGACACCGCTACGCCCTTGGGCGGGACGGACCTTCTCGTGGCGCTTCACCTGATTGACGCCCTCGATCAGCACCTTGGCTTCCTTCGGCCAAACATGCACGACGCGGCCTTGCTTGCCGCGGTCCTTGCCGGTCAGCACCTCGACGGTATCGCCCTTGATGATCTTGGCCATCAGAGCACCTCCGGGGCAAGCGAAACGATCTTCATGAACTTCTTCTCGCGCAGTTCGCGTGCGACCGGCCCGAAGATACGGGTGCCGCGAGGTGCGTTCTGCTCGTTGATGATGACGGCGGCGTTCTCGTCGAAGCGGATGTACGAGCCGTCGGGGCGGCGGCGCTCCTTCTTGGTGCGCACGATGACCGCCTTGACGACATCGCCCTTCTTGACGGTGCCGTTCGGGATCGCGTCCTTGACGGTCGCCGTGATCACATCACCGACACCCGCGTAACGCCGGCCAGAGCCGCCGAGGACGCGGATGCAGAGGATCTCCTTGGCACCCGTGTTGTCAGCCACCCGCATGCGGGATTCTTGCTGGATCATTGCCTACTTCGCCTTCTCGATGATCTCGACCACGCGCCAACGCTTGGTCTTCGACAGCGGACGGGTCTCTTCGATCCTCACACGGTCTCCGATACCCGCACTGTTCTTCTCGTCATGTGCCTTGAACTTCGAGGTCCGCGTGCGGATCTTGCCGTAGAGCGCATGACTCTCGCGACGATCCACCGCGACGACCACGGTCTTATCCATCTTGTCGCTGACGACGACGCCGAAGCGACCCTTGCGACTGCTCGTGCGCTCCATCACGCCTCCTTCGCAGCGTCCAGGACCGCGAGCTCGTGCTCGCGGATGACTGTGTTGATCCGGGCGATGTCCTTGCGAAGCACCTTGATCCGGGTCGGGTTGTCCAACTGGCCGGTAGCCAACTGGAAACGGAGGTTGAACAACTCTTCCTTGACCTCGGCCAGCTTGCGCTGGAGGTCTTCCTCGGAGAGATCCCGCAGTTCCTGCGCGTCCATCACTCCCCCTCCCGCTTCACGAACCGGGTCTTGACGGGAAGCTTGTTCGACGCGAGGCGCAGAGCTTCGCGCGCGACCTCCTCTTCGACGCCGGCCAGTTCGAACATGATCCGTCCGGGCTTGACGACCGCGACCCAGCCTTCCGGGTTGCCCTTACCAGAGCCCATGCGAGTCTCCGCAGGCTTCTTGGTGAAAGGCTTGTCGGGGAAGATCGTGATCCAGACCTTTCCGCCACGCTTGATGTGACGGGTCATCGCGACACGCGCAGCCTCGATCTGCCGAGCGGTGATCCACGACGGCTCGACCGCTTGCAGGCCGAACTCTCCGAAGGAGACCACCGTGTGGCCCTTCGCCATGCCGCGCATGTGTCCGCGGAACTGCTTGCGGTGCTTGACCTTCTTCGGCGCGAGCATCAGCCCTCACCTTCCGTCTTCGGGGAGTCCTCCGCCTTCGGGGCGTCCTCGGCCTTCGGGGCGTCCTCAGCCTTAGTGGCGTCGGCCTTCGGGGCGTCCTCGGCCTTCGGGGCGTCGGGTGTTTCGACGAGCGGAGCCTGCTGCGCCGGAACCTCGGTGGCTGCCGCCTGGGTCTCTGCGCTCGTCGGCTGGGTCACGACGGTCTTAGGAGCGTCACCGGTTGGCTCTTCGGTCTTGGTGCTCTCGACAGCTGCGGCCGTGGGCTGCGCCTGCGGACGACGGGTCGGAGCTCCATCGCGCGCACCGCCACCACGCTGCTGCGGACGGCCTCCATCGCGACCTCCATCGCGTCCGCCGTCACGACCGCCACCTTGACCACCACGGCCACCACGGCCACCGCCACGACCACCACGGCCACCGCCACGACCATCACGACCTCCCCGACGCTCACGCGGCGGGGGAACCACCTCGGCGGTTCCGGCGATGGCCTTGGCCTTGGCGATACGGCTCTCGATCTCTTTGGCTTCGGTCGAGGTGACGACATCGCCGCGATAGATCCAGACCTTGATGCCGATACGGCCGGTCGGGGTGATCGCCTCGCGGAATCCGTAGTCGACTTCGGCGCGGATCGTGTGCAGCGGGACGCGCCCTTCCAGGTAGCGCTCGCTGCGGCTCATCTCGGCGCCACCCAGACGACCCGAGACCTGGATGCGGACGCCCTTGCCGCCGGCGCGCTGAACATCCTGGACCGCGCGACGCATGGCGCGACGGAAGGAGATACGCCCGGCCAACTGGTCGGCAACCTTCTGCGCCACGAGCGCACCGATCAGGTCCGGTTCCTTGATCTCGTTGATCTCCAGGTGGATGTTGTCCTTCTTGGTGAGCTTCTTCAGTTCCTCGCGCATGCGGTCGACCTCGGCGCCCTTACGGCCGATGACGACGCCAGGGCGAGCGGTGTGGATCTCGACGCGGAGACGGTCGCCCTTGCGCTCGATGTCGACATGGCTGATCGCGGCGTTCGGCAACTGTTCGAAGATGAACTTACGAACGGCCAGGTCCTCGCGCAGGATGTTCTTGTAGTCCTTCTCAGCGAACCAGCGCGACTTCCATGGGTAGCGCGGGTTCTGGCCCAAGCGGAACCCGTAGGGATGGATCTTATGACTCACTTAGCTGCCTCCACGCAGACGGTGATGTGGCAGGTGCGCTTGCGGATCCGATACGCGCGACCCTGCGCGCGCGGACGGAACCGCTTGAGCGTCGGTCCCTCGTCGGCCCAGCAGCGCGATACGCGCAACTCGTCGGCCTCGGCGTTCAGGACCTCGCCTGCATTCGCCACCGCGGAACGCAGCAGCTTCAGGACATCTTCGGACGCGCCACGGGTGCTGAACGCCAGGACGCGCTCGGCCTCGGTGACGGGAAGACCCCGGATCATGTTCAGCACGAACCGTGCCTTGTTCGGTGTGACGCGCAGGTACTTGATCGTCGCCCGCGCTTCCTTGTTCGCTACGGCCATCTCTCAGATCACCTCACGCCCGTGGATTTCTCGGACTTGTGGCCACGGAAGGTCCTGGTGATCGCGAACTCGCCGAGCTTGTGTCCGACCATCGACTCGTTGATGAAGACCGGGACATGCTTGCGGCCGTCGTACACCGCGATGGTCAAGCCGATCATCTCGGGCGTGACGGTCGAGCGCCGCGACCAGGTCTGGATCGCGCGTCGGTCATTGTTGGCTACCGCAGCTTCGACCTTCTTCATCAGATGGTCGTCTACGAAGGGGCCCTTCTTCAGGCTTCGTGCCATTCGAGTTCCTCTTACTTCTTGCGACGCTGACGGATCAGCTTGTCGCTCGGCTTCTTCCTACGGGTGCGGCCTTCGGGCTTGCCCCAGGGGCTCACGGGGTGGCGGCCTCCGGCAGCCTTGCCTTCACCACCGCCCAGCGGGTGATCGACCGGGTTCATCGCGACACCGCGGGTCTGGCCTCGGCGACCCTTGTAACGGGTGCGTCCTGCCTTCCCCCAGTTGATCAACTCCCATTCGGAGTTGCCCACCTCGCCGATCGTCGCACGGCATGCGACCTCGACCAGACGGATCTCTCCGGAGGGCATGCGCAGGCTGGCGTGGCTGCCTTCCTTCGCGATCAGCTGGACACTGGTCCCCGCACTACGCGCGATCTTGGCGCCACCACCGGGGCGTAGTTCGACCGCGTGCACGATCGAACCGGTCGGGATGTTGCGCAGCGGCAGAGCGTTGCCCGGCTTGATATCGGCCTTCTCTCCACTCTCCACGGTGTCGCCGACCTTCAGCTTGTCGGGACACAGGATGTAGCGCTTCTCGCCGTCGGCGTAGTGCAGCAACGCGATGCGACAGTTGCGGTTCGGGTCGTATTCGATGTGTGCGACCTTGGCTGGCACCGTGTCCTTGTTCCTGCGCATGTCGATCATGCGGTAACGGACCTTGTTGCCTGCTCCACGGTGACGCGCGGTGATGCGCCCCTTGTTGTTGCGACCACCCGTCGACTTCTTGGGAGCCGTCAACGACTTCTCGGGACGGTTGCGCGTCAGTTCCTTGTAGTCGGAACCGCTCGCGCCACGACGGCCCGGTGAGGTTGGCTTGTAACGCTTGATACCCATGTTCAGCCTGCCTGGAAGATCTCGATCTCGTGTCCCTCGGCGAGGGTCACGATCGCGCGCTTGACCGTGTCGTGCTTACCGACGGTGTAGCGGGTCCGCTTGCGCTTGCCCTCGCGCCACATCGTGTTCACCTTCTTGACCTTCACATCGAAGATCACCTCGACGGCGTCGCGGATCTCGGGTTTGGTCGCGTCGGGATGAACGACGAAGGTGTAGACGCCGCGTTCGACGCCGCCATAGCTCTTCTCGCTGACGACCGGACGCAGGATCACATCGCGGGGATCCTTCACGCGGCACCTTCCTTCCGCTTGCTCGATGGCGCCGGACGCTCGTTGATGGCCTCTATCGCGGCCTTCTCGAACACGATCCAGTCACGCGCGAGGATGTCGTAGGTGTTGATCTGTCCTGCCAGGAGCAGGTGAACCTGCGGCAGGTTGCGGAAGCTCTTGACCGCATTGTCGTTGACCTCGGCCAGAACGACCAGAGCGCTGCCCTCGATGCCCGCATCGCGCAGCAGCGCGGCGGCGGACCGGGTCGATGGAGCCTCGAAGTCGATCTTGTCGAAGACCGCGATCTTGCCGGCAGAAGCCCGGTCTGTGAGGGCCGAACGCAGCGCTGCAGCTTTGACCTTCTTCGGGACGCGCTTGCTGTGGTCGCGCGGAACCGGACCATGGACCACGCCGCCACCGGTGTAGTGCGGAGCGCGGATCGAACCCTGTCGGGCGCGACCGGTCCCCTTCTGACGGTAAGGCTTGCGGCCTCCGCCCGAAACCTCTGCACGCGTCTTCGCCTTGTGCGTGCCGGAGCGCCTGGCGGCCATCTGAGCGACGACGACCTGATGCATCACGGGCACATTCACCTGTCCGGCGAACCAGCCCGACGCGAGCTCAACCTCGCCGCTCGTGCCGCCGTCGGCGGTACGCACTGGGACGCTGCTCATGCCGACGCTCCCTTCTTGACCGCCGGATGGATCTCGACCACGGTCCCCTTGGGGCCTGGAACCGCGCCCTTGATGAGCAGCAGGTTGCGCTCGGCGTCCACCTCGACGACGGTCAGGTTCTGGATGGTGATGCGCTCGTGACCCCAGCGTCCCGGACCCTTCATGCCCTTGAATACGCGCCCCGGCGTGGTTCCAGCACCGACCGAACCGGTGGAACGGTGCTTGCGCTCGGTACCGTGCGAGTCCGGCTTGCCTGCGAAGTTGTGTCGCTTCATCACACCCGAGAAACCGTGACCCTTCGAGATCCCCGAGACATCCACGGTCTCACCCGCCTCGAAGGTGTCGACCGTGATGGTCTGACCTAGCTCGAACTCACCGGTGAGTGGGAACTCGACGAGGTGACGCTTCGGGGTCGTGCCGGCCTTCGCGAAGTGGCCCTTGGTCGGCTTGTTGGCGCGGCTCTCCTTGATGTCGCCGTAGCCGAGTTGCACGGCTGAGTAGCCGTCACGCTCCGGTGTGCGGATCTGCGTGACGACACACGGGCCGGCCTGGATCACGGTCACAGGCACCGCGCGGCCGTCGGCGTCGAAGACCTGGGTCATACCCAGTTTCGCGCCGAGGATCGCTTTGTTAGTCGCCGTCATATGTCTCGGCCTCTCAGAGCTTGATCTCGACATCGACGCCTGCGGACAGATCGAGATGCATCAGATCCTCGACGGTCCTCTGACTGGGGTCGAGGATGTCGATGAGACGCTTGTGCGTGCGGATCTCGAAATGTTCGCGGGAGTCCTTGTCCTTGTGTGGGGAGCGGATGACGCAATAGATGTTCCGCTCGGTAGGCAACGGCACAGGGCCGGTCACCTTCGCGCCGGAACTGGTGGCCTTCGCGACGATGTCACGGGCGGCCTTGTCTACCGCCTGATGGTCGTAACCCTTCAGGCGGATCCGGATCTTCTGCTGCGCCATACCGCTCCCCGAACTAAGGACTGGTTGTTACTTGAGGATCTTGGTCACTCGACCGGCACCGACGGTGCGGCCACCCTCGCGGATCGCGAAGCGGAGGCCTTCCTCCATGGCGATCGGAGCGATGAGCTCGACCGTCATCTCGGTGTTGTCGCCTGGCATGACCATCTCGACGCCCCCGGCCAGTTCGATCGAACCGGTCACATCGGTGGTCCGGAAGTAGAACTGCGGGCGGTAGTTGTTGAAGAACGGCGTGTGACGGCCACCCTCCTCCTTGCTAAGGACATAGACCTGCGCTTCGAAGTTGGTGTGAGGCGTGATCGAGCCCGGCTTGGCGAGGACCTGTCCGCGCTGCACATCGTCCTTGTCGACACCACGGACCAGCACGCCGACATTGTCACCGGCCTGCACTTCGTCCAGCAGCTTGCGGAACATCTCGAGGTCGGTCGCGGTGGTCTTGGTGGGCTTCTCGGTGAGACCGACGATCTCGATCTCTTCCATCTTCTTCAGCACGCCACGCTCGACACGGCCGGTCACGACGGTTCCGCGGCCCGTGATCGAGAAGACATCCTCGATGGACATCAGGAACGGCTTGTCCGTGTCACGGGTCGGCTCGGGGATGTAGGTGTCGCAGGCCTCCATCAGCTTCCAGATGCCCTCTTGGGCTTCCGAGTCGCCTTCGAGCGCCTTCAGTGCCGAGATCCGAACGACCGGAACATCGTCGCCGGGGAACTCGTACTGGTTCAGCAGTTCGCGGACCTCCATCTCGACCAGGTCGAGGAGCTCGGGGTCGTCGACCATGTCGACCTTGTTCATAGCGACCACGATGTAGGGGACGCCGACCTGGCGGGCGAGCAGGACATGCTCACGCGTCTGGGGCATCGGGCCATCGGTCGCAGCGACGACCAGGATCGCGCCGTCCATCTGGGCGGCACCGGTGATCATGTTCTTGATGTAGTCGGCGTGGCCAGGGCAGTCGACATGGGCGTAGTGGCGGCCGTCGGTCTGGTACTCGACATGCGCGATCGAGATGGTGATACCGCGCTCGCGCTCCTCGGGAGCCTTGTCGATGTTCTCGAAGGCCGTGAAGTCGGCGTAACCCTTCTCGGACAGCGTCTTGGTGATCGCCGCCGTCAGGGTGGTCTTGCCATGGTCGATGTGACCGATGGTGCCGATGTTCACATGCGGCTTGCTGCGCTCGAACTTCTGCTTGGACATCCCTTGCCTCCCTCTCGGGTGATTTCGCCCCCTGCGGGGTAGTGTTTCTCCTAGACGCTGTAGTCCACGCGACCGGGTGTATTGATGAGGTTCGGTTCCTGCGGCCGTGGAACCGCAGGCGAGCATGAAAGCGCCCAGCGACAACTGTCGCCGGGGCAACGGCGCGCAACCTTAGCGAAGGTGCGGCTCTGGCGTCAAGCCATTCACCGAGGCCGATGCGATCAACCGACTCGGCTCGCGATCCCACGCAGTCATACGAGGTTGATGCGAGTATGCTATGCGTTTATGCGAACCACGGTTGACCTGGACGAACGCCTCATGAAGCGGCTGAAGCAGATGGCTGTGTCTGAGGGCACCTCGTTGCGCGCGGTCATTGAGCGCCTACTGCGAGCCGCCCTAACCTTCCGGGAGGCAAACCCGGGACCCGATAGCGGACCGGCAGCCCTTCGCCTGGGAGGACCGCCAAGAGACCTTCCTCTTAACGACAACCGCGAACTGCGAAACCGTCTCGATCGGCCCTCCTCGTGAAACGAGCGCTGTTGGATGTGAACGCGGCGGTCTACCTGATCGACGCCGACTCACCTTCGCATGACGCGGTCCAGCGCTGGTGGTCGGACGCGCGGAACGACGGCTGGCACATGCTGTTCGCCGATCCAGTGATCGTGGGCACGCTGCGAGTACTTGGTCTTCCCAGTTACGCAGGGGTCGACGGAACCAGGCAAGGGGCAGCCTGGTTCGATCAGGTGCTGGCTCTGACAGATGTCCGAAAGATCGAGGCATCCTCAGGTGCCTACGCATGGTTCCGGGCGATGATCGACGAGATGGAACTTGGCGGCAACGACATCCCCGACGCGTATCTGGCGGGCATGGCGATGGATGCCGGCGCGGCTCTAGTGACGGCCGACCGGGGGTTCGATCGATTCCCGGGGCTGCAGGTAGTCGACCCAACCGGGTAGGACACCGTCTATGTCGTGACGGGCTAGCCGGTCACGAACCTCGATCTTCACTCTGAAACCGGAAGGCCGAAATGGCGGATGGCCAGTTCGGCTACTTCGAGCGGCGTCCTCTGGGTGTTGTCGATCCGGAGCCAGTCGTCGCGACCTCGAAACTCTTCGGGCGAGTTCCCTTCGATGTGTTCCTCTCGATCAAGGAACCGTTGATGCGAGCCCGGGTCCCGCTTGGAGGGCTTCTCGGCCAGGCGAAGCGCGGTTCCGTTCCTGCGAAGCCGTTCAGCTAGATCACATTCCAGTTCGAGGTAGAGAACCCGTCCGCCGCGGGAGGCGAACGGTTCGGCGTAAGCGGCAACCGTGTCGGATTCTGCTGGTTCGTTGAACGCCCACCAGTAGGTGAAAACGAGGCCGGGAAGGTCACTAGCCGCGACCTCTGTCAGCACCGACTTGCGGAAGCCTTCAGAGATCCGAACGAACGAGGGATGGCCGTACTCGAAGAATAGGAGGGCAGCCTCGATCGAGACATGATTGTGCAAGAGGCGAAATCCCGTGAGTTGCGCGATCTCACGACCTACAGTCATCTTGCCAGACGCCGGTGGTCCCACGATGAACAGCAGCGTAGGCGGCTCAGCATTCGTTGACATCGGTCACACTTAGGCTCGAGGCGCTGGCGCTCGTCTCAGGGATGTTCGCAACTTGCAGCCGGCGCGAAGCAGTCCCGCACCTACCAATGAGGCAACCACCGAGAGCGTCACCAGGAACGCGATGCCTGCACTCAGACCGACCAACCCCAAGACGAGGATCGCTCCGCCAAGCCAAAGCCAGACAACTGATTGTCGAGCGAACCTCGAGCGAGCATCGGCCATGGATCTGGAGACTAGCCGGCAGCCTTCCGGACGAGTTCAGTTACGCGTTCCTTCTCTGCCGGTCCCAGCTTCCGTATCGCGAAGGATGTTGCCCACATGTTGCCGTCATCCAACTTCGCCTGATCGTTGAAGCCAAGCGTCGCATAGCGAGCATCGAACTTCGCTGCGCTCTGGAAGAACAACACGACCTTGCCGTCGCGAGTCCAGGCCGGCATGCCGTACCAGGTCTTCGGCTGCAGGTCCGGTGCGACCTTGCTGACGATCCTGTGGATCCCGGCAGCGATCGTCTTATCGCTCCCGGTCATCTCTTCGATCTTCGCCAGCAGCGTCGCCTCACCGTCAGCCCTGTTCTTCTCGGCCTTCAGTTCGCGCGCGCGTTCCTTCATCGCGGCGCGTTCCGCCGCGCTGAAACTTTCGCCCTTGGTCTTGCTGCCCACCAATCCTCCTCGCTTCACCCACATCCTGCGCCAGCGAGGCTATCGGTCGGTCGAGCCAGCAGGGAACCCGGCAACTCCCACGAGCGCTGATCCGTCGCTCTCACCGTTCGCGGCAATGACGCTGATCGCGCCGTCGGTTTCGAGGACGACGGCCTCGACCTCACGGAGAGACCCCGAGCCGGCGGCGCGGATCGCTGCGCGGACCTCGTCCTTGGTCAGTCGTGCCTTCCGAAGAGCATCGGGGAGGAAGCGACCCATGTAAACCAGCAGGCAAGGCTCACCGGTGATCGCGCGGCGCATCCAACCCATCCGCGTGCTTCCCCATGTGACCGCGAACTGCATCGCGATCAGGACGACGAACGCGGCAGCCCCTTCAGCAAGCGCCACATCCTGGTCCAGCAGGATCGTGGCTAGCGTCGATCCGAGCGCGATCGTCACGACCAGATCGAACGCGTTCAACTTCGAGAGGGTCCGCTTACCGGAGACTCGCAATATCGCGACCAGGGTTGTGTACGACAGGACGCCGACCACGAGGGTTCGAAACAGACCTGTCCATCCGCTGAAGAACATGCTGTCCATCGGTGGAGACTTTGCCAGCGGAGACGGTCCTCAAACGCCGGACCATGTTCATCGGTGGTGAACCAGACGCAGCTCTCGTCGCGCCTCCCGAGCGACCAGGAACGAGGAGCGCAAGAAGACGAAGCAGATGAGCGCACCCGCCGCGATGTCCGGCCACGCGGAACCAGTCGCCCAGACGGCCAGGGCCGCCAGCAACACCGATGCGTTCGCGATGAGATCGTTCCGCGAACAGATCCAGACCGAGCGCATGTTGATGTCCTCGGCGCGGTGACGCCAGAGCAGCACGAAGCAGAAGCCGTTCGCGGCCAGCGCGATCGTCCCAACGACACCCATCATTCCCACTGCCGGGACCTGAGGAGTCAATACCTTGTAGATGAGTTGTCCCAACACGAACAGACCGAACACGCCCATCACCCCCGCCTTGGCAGCCGCCGCGCGCGCCTTGTAGACGGGGCCACGCGCGACCACATAGAGACTGAACGCGTAGACGAGCGAATCCCCGAGCATGTCTAAAGAGTCCGCCAGCAATGCAACCGATCCGGCGAGCAGACCAGCGACGAGCTCCGCGCCGAACATCACCGCGTTCAC
>JBKHYG010000075.1:0-3733 GCA_046565595.1 Actinomycetota bacterium
GGGTTGAGCCGATCAGAACTCGACCTGTACCGGTCCAGCGGCTCCTTCCTCGATCTCGAAGAACTCTCGCGTCGAGAAACCGAAGAGCTTCGCGACGATCAGGCTCGGGAAGCGCTGAACCGTGTTGTTGAAGGTGAGCACCGAATCGTTGAAGAACTGGCGCGCGTACGCGATGCGCCCTTCGGTCGCGGTGAGCTCTTCCTGCAACGCGAGGAAGTTCTGGTTGGCTTTGAGATCCGGGTACGCCTCGGCGACCGCGAAGAGTTGCCGTAGCGCGCCGGTGAGCATGTTCTCTGCTTGTGCCTGCTCGGGTACATCCTTGGCTGAGATCGCTCCCGCTCGAGCCTCGGCGACCTTCTCGAAGATGGCCTGCTCATGGGTGGCGTAACCCTTGACGGTCTCCACCAGGTTGGGGATCAGGTCGTAGCGACGACGGAGCTGCACATCGACCTGAGACCAAGAGTTGTTGACCCGGTTGCGCTGGGTGACGAGACGGTTGTAGACGCCGACGATGAACAGCGTCACCAGCGCAACGATCCCAAGGATGATCCAGACGGTCATGGCCTCATCCTACGCGCTCGGCTCGTCGAACCGCATCGGCGTAAGCCTCCTCGATCTCGGAGGTCACCCGGGTCCATCCGAACCTCTGAGCGCGCTGGAAGCCACCTTCGGCCAGCTCTCGACGACGGGCATCGTCGGACAGGACCGAGATGAGTGCTGTCGCTAGGGCCTGCGGGTCATCGGGAGGTACCAGCAGGCCCTCTGGATCATGACGGATCACGCTGGTATAGCCAGCCACCGCGGTCGCTACGACCGCTCGCTTGGCGGCCATCGCCTCGACGAGGGTGATCCCGAAGCTCTCTCCCCCGATCGCCGGCAGGCAGGCCACCTGATGGTTGCCGAGATGCTGAAGCAGTCCGGTGCGATCGAAGGGGCCAGGGAAGGAGACACGATGCTCGCCGAGTGCCTCTTCGAGTTCCTCTCTAAGGGCGCCATCGCCTGCCAAGGTCAAGCGCGCCTCGGGCAGTGCGCTCGCGACTGCCGGCCAGGCGCGCGCAACCGTCTGTGCCCCTTTGCGTTTCTCGAGACGACCGAAGAACAGCACGCTGGGATCGGGGGGTTCTGGAGGGACCGCCGAGAACACCTCGGTATCGACACCGTTTGGAACGATGCGCGCGCCGGGACCGAAGGCTTCCTCGACCAGACCTCGTGCCGCGTTGCTCACAGCGATCTTGGTGTCGATCCGTTCCCAGAGTGGCCGCAGCGCGGCTCTGAGAGCTTGGTATGCGCCGGTCTCGGCACCGGAATGGAAGGTGGCCACGAGCGGAGCCTTGGAGGCAAGGACTGCGGCCACGGTCACCGTGCTGACGAAGGGCTCGTGGATGTGTATGACATCGGGTTGGGCCCGTCGTAGAGAGACCCTTACCCTGCTGGCTATCGTCGGGCTGACCGCGACTCGAGCAACGCCGCTGTTGATCGGTATGGGGGTGGTTCGACCGACCCGCACGACGCCGGCAGGAGCTGCGCCTTCGCTGACACCGAGTATCCGGACCTCGTGGCCGCGGCGCCGCAGGTGATCGGCGAGATCTGAGACATGCGTGTTCACGCCTCCCGGAACCGACCAGGAGTACGGAGAGACGATCGCAACCCTCATGTTCGATCCGGCCAGAACCGTTGGAACATGTGCCACTGGGCAGGCTCCATCTCGATGAAGCGCGCGTACTCGTCGGCGATCCGTTGCGTGACAGCCTCGATCTGTGTGGGGCTGCTGTCCGCCGGACCTTCGACAGGGGGTCGCACGAGGGCGTCGAAGGTACCGTCGTCTCGTTGGAAGATCACGGCCGGGAGGATCGGTGCGCCGGTACGCGCAGCGATGACCGCCGGACCTGCAGCCATCTTGGCGGTTTCGCCGAAGAAGCGGACGGGCACTCCTTTGCCAGACAGGTCCCGGTCGCTCAGCAGCGCGACCAGCCGGTTGTTTTCGACATGTTGGATGCATCTCTTGGTCACATCGCCGCCCTTCTCGAGCGGCTCGATGACCATGCCCAGTTCGCGGCGATGCTCCAGGAAGCGTTCGAACATCGCCCGAGGCCGCAGCACCTCGGCGACCGCGACCAGTGGCCATCGGTCGGCGACCCACCGTCCGCCGGCATCCCAGTTGCCTTGATGAAGCGTCGCGAGGACCGCACCGTTGCCTGCCCCCAGCGCGGCCTCGATGTTCTCGCAGCCTTCGCACCTGAACCGGTCGCTCAAGGCTTGGCTCGAGATCCGCGGCAGGCGGAAGGTCTCGGCCCAGTAGCGGCCGTACCAGCGGAAGGCCTCGGTGATGGTCGATTCCAGTTCGGCCTCTCCCACGATCGGAGAGAAGGTCTCTCGCAGGCGCTGGACGGTCTTGCCGCCGCGCGCACGCTGAAGGGCGAAGATCGATTCCATCGTGCGATATGCCGCGGCGTCGGGCATCCGACTGATCGTCTGCCACATCGCGAGGGTCCCCGCGGCGGCCATCCGCTCAGCGATCACGGAGCTGCCTTGGCTTGGGCCCTGGCTGACCACGAGCGGCGGAGCGCGGTGAAAGCCGCGAGGCCGGCGATGATCCACATGGTGGCCGCGACCACATCGAAGACCAGGCCGACGATCACCAGCACCGAGCGCTCGAGCCTCTCTCCCGGCCCGTTGGCTGGCCGGAATCCGAAGGCTTCTGCCTTGGCTCGCGTATACGGAACCAGACCGCTTGCAACGATCGCCACCAGCGTCGCACCCAGGATCTCGGGTTCGCCACGAGCAGACCAAGCCACAGCCGCAAGGACCGCGCCGTCGCTCAGCCGGTCACATACCGCATCGTAGAAGCCTCCCCAAGGGGTGACCTTTCCGAGTTCGCGTGCCAGCGCCCCATCCAGGACATCGATCAGCAGGACAGGGATGAGCAGCCAGCCTCCCAACACCCACTCCCCGATCGAGATCAGGTAGGCGACGACGAGGGTAGAGATCAGTCCGACGGTGGTCAGGGCGTTCGGGGTCAGTCGCAGCCGCGCCAGGCCTCTGCCGATGCCGCGCGTGACCGGTTCGATCACCGGACGGAGCCTGTCCCCCAACACGGGGGGCAAGGATAGACGCCGACCCAACCTGGCCCCGCAACGCCTGTCGGGTCTACGATTCACCGGTGAGTTGACCATCGGGTGAAGGGAGAGATCGCGTGCGGACCTATCCGACCGATCATGTGCGAAATGTGGTCCTCGTCGGCCATCAGGGATCTGGCAAGACGACCCTTGCCGAAGCGATGCTCTATGCCGCTGGGGCGATACCTCGCATGGGCCGGGTCGAAGATGGCAACACGGTCATGGATCTAGACCCGGACGAGGTCGAACGCCAGGCATCGATATCCCTATCGCTCGCGAGTTTCGAACAACACGGCTACAAGGTCAACCTGCTGGATGCTCCCGGATACGCAGACTTCTTCGGCGATACCGAAGCAGCCATGCACGCCGCTGACTGCGCGATCATCTGTGTGAGCGCCGTCGATGGTGTGCAGGTCCAGACCCGAGCGGCCTGGGATATCGCCGAGCGGTTGAACCTGCCGCGGGTGATCGTCGTCACCAAGTGCGACCGAGAGAGAGCTGACTTCGCGCGCGTAGCAACGCAGCTGAAGGAGACCTTCGGACGCAAACTCGTCGCTGCACAACTGCCGATCGGGATGGAGGCAGAGTTCACGGGCATCATCGATCTGTTGGACGAG
>JBKHYG010000076.1:0-24454 GCA_046565595.1 Actinomycetota bacterium
ACGCGCCTCTGTAACCCGCGTCGATGACACGGCCTGAGCGGGCCGCATCGACGGGGACGCCGCTACCGGCCGCGATGTCGATGCCGGTGTGGAACGATCGGGACTTGTAGATGGGGTGGGTGCGCCAGCCGTAAGGTGAGGTGATACGGCCGGACACGGGCCACACCAGGTAGCCGCCTTGTCCCCGGATGGCTCCACCGGTGGGTGAGGAGCCTTGCGAACGAAGGAAGGCCTCGATCTTGGCCGACTCGCGTTCGAATGACTTGATGACGCGTTCGTACTCGGCGCGACGCTGCTTGACCTTGCCGAGCAGGTTCTCTTTGAGTTCGATCTCGTCCTCAACGGCTTGGACGGCGTTCGCGCGGCGTGCGCGCGCGTTCGCGAGCCGCTCGGTCACCTGTTCCTGCCGGGCGTGTTGGGCCGCGACCTCTTCCTGAGCGGCTTGGATCTCGGCCCTGCGTTCGGCGACAGCGTCCTTCTGTTCGAGAAGCTGCAAGCCGATCTCGCGATCGGATTCCATGACGCTGGTCGCGAAACTCTGGATGTCGATCAGGTCGCCGATGTCGACGGCTCCGGCAGACATCGACAGGCGCGTGGGAGCGTTCATGTAGAAGTTCGCGACGCGGTCGCTCATCACGCGCTGCTGGGCGTAGAGATCTCCAAGCATGCCCTCGAGCTCGACGGTCTTGGCTTCCACCTGCGCGTCCAACTTCGCGAGCCGTTTGGCTATGCGGGCGAGTTCTTCGCGAGCCTTACCCAGCTCGGCTTCGGCGATCTTGACCTGACTCTCGAGGAGCTCTCGCCGTTTGTCGGAGTCGTTGATCTGCGAGACCAGCGACCGTTCCGCCCTCTTGGCCGCTTCGACCTTGGCTCGGTTGTCCTCGATCAGGCGATCGAGTTCTTGCTGGCGTTGACGGTGGTAAGCCTCGGCCGGGAGCGCGGGAAGAGCCAGCAAAGCGACAAGGACGAGGAGACCCACCCTCCTAGGGCTGGCTATGCGCTTCATCCTGTGGATACCCATCGCTTCTAAAGCCCCCAGCGAGGAGCCGGCGCAAGTCTACCGGCCTGCTCCATCACATCAACCACATCGGCCACAATCGCAATACACCGCGTCTGACGAGGCGATATATCCATCATCGGCACGATACCCCGCCCGACTTGAGAAGAAAGGTCAGACATCCAGGAATCGGCGCAGGCCCAGCAGTGAACCTGCAGCTCCGATCGCCACACCGACCCCGACCAGCAGCAGCCCGTGCCATAGGACATCGCCGTAGGTGATCGGGAACTCGATCTGAGCCAACAGGCCGACCGGCCCGAACGAGGCCAAGGGTCCTCGTGCTGGCAGCAACAGCAGCGTCGCTAGGCCCGCACCGATCACGCCCTGAGCGACACCCTCGACCATGAAGGGGCCTCGGATGAACCAGTTGGTGGCCCCTACGAGTTTCATGATGCCGATCTCTTTGCGTCGCGTGAAGATCACCATCCGGATGGTTGTCGCGATCAGCACCGCCGCCGCGAAAGCAACGACTATGGCCATCCAGAAGCCCGCTTGTCTCAATCTTCGAGTCGTCCCGAATAACTGGTCAACCGTCTCTCGTTCGTCCCGGACCTGGCGGATCCCAGGCCGGTTCTCGAAGCGTTCCGCCACGACCGTGTACTGCTGGGGGTCCTTCAGCTTGACCCGGAATGAGGCAGGGATCGCGGACGGCTCGGTGTTCTGGGTCACCTCGGGGCTTGCCTTGAACAGTTCGAGGAACCGCTCGTATGCCTGCTCTTTGGACTCGAATTCGACCGAAGCAACCTCGGGCAAGCTCTCGAGTTCCAATCTGAGTTGCTCGCGTTCGTCGCTAGAGATGTCGTCGTTCAAGAAGACGGCGACCTCGACCTTGCCGGTGAACAGATCCACCGACCGCTGGATGGCCGCACGCAGCAGGAAGACCGAGCCGAACATGAACAAGCTGATCGTCATCACCAGGACGGCAGCGACGCTGATGAAGGGATTGCGACGGACATTGGTGACCGTCTCGCTGAGTGCGTATTCGAGCCTCGCGGTCTTCATGATCCCGCATCCTCCACCGCGCCGTACCCGTAGACGCCTCGCTCTTGGTCGCGGATGATCACACCCTTGTCGAGTTCGATCACCCGCTTGCGCATCGCGTCGACGACCGAGTGGTCGTGGGTCGCGATCAGCATCGTGGTACCTGCACGGTTGATCAGATCGAGCAAGCGCATGATCTCGACGGTGGTGCTCGGGTCGAGGTTCCCGGTCGGCTCGTCCGCGATGAGGATCTGAGGCCGGTTGACGAAAGCCCTGGCTATCGAGACCCGCTGCTGCTCTCCGCCCGACAACTCGTCTGGGTAGTTGCTCTGCTTGTCGGCTAGACCGACCAGATCGAGCACCTCTGGTACCGCCTTGTCGATGGCCGACTTCGGTCGACCGATGACCTCCATCGCGAAGGCCACATTCTCGAAGATGGTCTTGTTGGGCAGGAGTTTGAAGTCCTGGAAGACGCAGCCGATGTTGCGTCGTAACTGAGGCACCTTCCAGGAGGCGAGGCTGACGATGTTCTTCCCTGCGACATGAAGCTCGCCGCGCGTGGGCAGATCCTCACGCAGCAGCAGGCGCGTGAGCGTGCTCTTGCCTGAACCCGAAGCTCCAACCAGGAACACGAACTCGCCCTTGGCGATCTCGAAAGAGATATCACGCAGCGCGTAGACATCGCCCTTGTAGATCTTGGTCACACCGTTGACGCGGATCATCGACGCGACACACTAGCGGCGCCCGAGGCATCTCTCGACGGCGCCGGGACAGATGCTTAGGACTTCTTCAGTTCGCCCTTGACCCGCTCGACGATCTTGGCCGCTGACAAGCCGTAGTGGTCGTAGAGAGCTTCACCTGGACCGCTCTGGCCGTATCCCTGGACGCCGATCCGGATCGATCTGGTCCCGACACCGGCCTCGGCGATCGCTTCAGCGACCGCGGAGCCAAGACCCCCGTTGATGTTGTGATCCTCGGCGCTGACCACCATGCCGGTACCTGCCGCGACCTCTGCGATCCGTTCCGCATCGAAAGGAGCCAGCGTATGGGCATTCAGGACCGCTGCCTGGATGCCGTCTGACGCCAACGAATCGGCAGCCTGCAGGCACTCCTGCACCAACGCTCCGGTAGCTACGAAGGTCAGATCGCTGCCCTCTCGTAGCGTCTCGATCTTGCCCAACTCGAATCGGTAGTCGTCGCCGTGGACCGGGGTGGTCCCCTGTCGCATCAACCGGAGGAAAGCTGGCCGCGGATGATCGAGCAGCGCTTCGACCGCGCGGTGGGTCTCCACCTCATCGCAGGGCTGGATGATGGTCATGTTGGGCAACGCTCGCATCGCCGCGATGTCTTCCAGAGCCATCTGGGTCGCGCCGTCATCTCCGATACCGACCCCGACATGCGTGCCGACGATCCGCACCGGCGCCTCGTTGTAGCCGACGCTGACCCGGATCGTCTCTTGACGGCCGGTGATGAAACAACTGAACGAACAGGCCCAAGCGCTGAAGCCGTTCACCGCGAGACCCGCGGCCATGCCGATCATGTTCGCCTCTGCGATACCAGCGTCGAAGAAGCGTTCGGGGAACTTCGCCGCGAAATCTTCGACATTGGTCGAGTTCTTGAGATCGCCGGTCAGGACCACGACGCGCGGATCCTCGCCGAGGCGAAGTATCGCGTCACCGAAAGCCTTGCGCGTCGCGACCGAGCCCATCAGTTGCCTCCCTTGATCTCTGCGATCGCGCGTTCAGCCTGCTCGGCGTTCGGGGCTTTGCCGTGCCAGTTGTAGTCCAGTTCCATCCAGCTGACACCTTTGCCTTTGACGGTGCGAGCGATGATCGCGGTCGGCTTCCCCTTGGTCGACTTGGCCTGGTCGCAGGCTCTCAGGAAAGCGGCGTGATCATGGCCGTCCACCTCGATCGCATGCCACTTGAAAGCCTCGAACTTGTCCTTCATCGGATCGAGGTCCTGGATCTGGCTGGTGAGGCCGGTCTGCTGGACCTGGTTCGCGTCGATGATCAGCGTCAGGTTGTCCAGCCTCTCGTTGCCGGCGAACAAGATGGCCTCCCAGACCTGACCCTCCTGGGTCTCGCCATCTCCGTTCATGCACCAGACCCGCCAGGTTTCCCCCTTCACTCGAGCTGCCAGCGCCATCCCGACCGCCGCGGACAGCCCCTGACCCAGCGAACCTCCCGAAAACTCGATGCCGGGGATCCGCAACCTGTCCACATGACCTTGGAGCCGCGCCCCGAACCTGCGGAAGGTACTCAGTTCCTTGCGAGGGATGAAGCCAACCTTGGCGAGGGTCGCGTACATGCCGGGAGTGCAGTGCGCTTTGCCCAGCACGAAACGATCACGGTCGGGTTTCGCTGGGTTGCTTGGATCGATGTCGAGCACGCCACCCAGGTACAGGCAGGCGAGCATGTCGATCTCTGACAGAGAACCGCCAGGATGGCCGCTGCCGGCTTCGAGCAGCATCTCGATGATGTCGACGCGCAGTTCTGTGCTGATCTGTTCGAGTTCGCTGACGGAGAGCGTTTCGGTCGGCACTCGTCCACTCCTGGGGTTCGGCTGTGGTGTACGAGATGAGTCTAACGATGGGGCCCGAACCGTCGATTCGGTACCTCGGAAGGAACCCCTAGAGGTCGCGTGGAACACCTGATGATGCTCCTACGACGCCTCACAACGATCTTCGTCCTCCTGCTGTCGTCCTTCGCTCCACTGCCTGGGGCCGCCGCAGCAGCATGCGACCCGACCCCCACGGGTTCAGATTGGCCGGCTTATGGGGCGGATAGCGCCAATTCCAGGCACCAACAGGTGGGAGCCCCCAGCACGCAAGCAGCCGCCAGCCTCGAGATCGCCTGGAGTGCTAGAGCCAGCGCACTCGGCGCGCAGGGCGACTTCACTGGCACGCCGGCGGTTGCAGGCGATTGCGTATTCATCGGATCGAACCGAGGATGGGTTCTGGCCCTGGATAGAGGCACCGGCACCTTGGCATGGTCGCATCTGGTCTCTCTGGGAGGCTCGATCAACTCTTCACTGGCGGTATCGGGCAACACCGTCGTAGCGCATGTGAGCCTGGAAGGATCTCCTTACCTGGTCGCGCTCGATGCCCGCAGCGGCGATGAGCTGTGGACCGCAGTGACCGACGAGCAGCCCGGGTCGGACGCCTTCGCCTCGCCCATCGTCTACGACCAGATGGTCGTCGTGGGAGTCTCGGGGGATGCCGCACAACACTCCGGAGACGAAGAGGAGCGCGGGTTCGCGGGGTCGCTGGTCCTGTTCGATCTGAGCAGCGGCGAACTGATCCGTCGCGTCCAGACCATCACCGCCGCAGAGACCGAGCAGGGTTTCGGTGGCGCCACGATCTCTGCTCCCCCGGCGATCGACGAGGCTGGCTTCGCTTACGCCGGGACATCCAGCGCCTACATCCCTCAGCGCCAGCACCCGAACAACGACGCTCTGTTGAAGATCGACCTGCGGCGAGAGGTTGATGGAGACATCAATCCGGCGTTCGGCCAGATCGTCGCACGATACAACGGTGATACCTTCGACGCGGTCGTCCCCGGCTATTCAGAAACGCCGTGCATGGATCTGCCCGTGCCGGCGCCTCCGGCGATCGTGCCAACCGGCCGGGGGGTCGGAGCATGCGGCGATGTGGATGTCGACTTCGCCGCCGCGCCCAACCTGCTCTCCAACGGTACCGTCGCGGCGATCCAGAAGTCCGGCAGGGTGCATGCTGCCGAGGCTGACGACATGACGGGGGCTTGGGTGACTCGCGTCTCGACCGCACAGCCATTCGGAGGCGTCTCCGCTACCACCGACGGGGTCCGTCTGGTCACCGGATCGACACCACCGGGAGAACTGGTGTCGCTCGATCTTGAAGGCCAGATCGAATGGCGCTATCCGATCGGGGACGGTGCGCATTACGGGTTGCCGGTCGCCAGCGGCGGCGATGTCGCGTACACGCTAGACATCCGAGGCTTCCTTCACGCGGTCGACATGGAAACCGGACTGCCTCTAGGGATCCGTCCTCTGATCGATCCCTCATCGCCTGGCGTACCAGTCACCTTCGGCGGTGTGAGCGTCGCGGGAGGGACCGTCTTCGCGAGCGTTGGATTCCAGAACACCGGCGTCGACTTCCTGGACCTGGGGGATGGGATGCTGATCGCTTACCGTTAGAGGATCAGCCGTTGCGTCGACGCTCGAGTTCGGCTCGGATGAATGCATCGATGTCCCCGTCGAGCACCGCATCGACATTGCCGGTCTCGTGGTCGGTCCGAACATCCTTCACCAACTGGTATGGGGCCAGTACATAGGAGCGGATCTGGCTGCCGAAATCGATCGACCGCTGCTCGCCTCTAAGTTCATCGATCCGGTCCTTGCGTTCCTTCAACATCAGGTCCACGAGTCGAGATTGCAGCACAGCCATGGCGGTCGCCTTGTTCTGGATCTGGCTGCGTTCGTTCTGTGAGGTCACGACGATGTTGGTCGGTAGGTGGGTGATCCTCACCGCCGAGTCGGTCGTGTTCACATGCTGCCCGCCCGCGCCGCTCGAACGGTAGACATCGATGCGCAGGTCGGTCTCGGGGATCTCGAAGTCCAGGTCTTCGGCCGGGAGCGAAGGGATGACATCCACGCCAGCGAAAGAGGTGTGTCGCCTGCTCTGGGCGTCGAAGGGACTGATCCGCACGAGCCGATGCACGCCATGTTCGCAAGAGAGCTGGCCGTAGGCGAAGCGCCCCTTGGCGATGAAGGCGACGCGGCTCAGCCCCGCCTCTTCACCCTCCTGGTACTCGATGACCTCCAAGGTCATCCCCTGGCGCTCACACCACCTGGTGTACATGCGGAACAGCATCGAAGCCCAGTCCATGCTCTCGGTTCCGCCCGCACCGGCCTGGATCGTGACGACCGCATCGGCTTCGTCATGTTCGCCGCCGAGCAGCGTTCGCACCTCTAGATCGTCGATCTGCTTCCTCAGATCGGCGACGCCCTGCTCGACCTCCGCGAGCGCGTCGGGATCATCGGCCTCCGTAGCCAACTCGAGCAGTGCCTCCAGGTCCTCATGTTGGCTGACCAGCTTGGCGTGCAACTCTGCGTCCGCCTCGAGAGAGGCCAGACGCGTGGTCACCTTGCGAGCGCGGTCCTGATCGTTCCAGAGGTCAGGCGCCGACGCCTGCTCTCGGAGCTCAGAGATCTCGGTGGCTTTGGAATCCAGGTCAAAGCCAGGCCCTGGCTTCGGCTACCGCCTTGCCCAGGACCGCGAGCTCCGTTCGAAGTTCAGACATGGAGGCGCGATGCTACCCACAAGCTTCAGGCGCCGTGGCAGCGCTTGTACTTCTGGCCGCTACCGCAAGGGCACGGCTCGTTGCGGCCGACCTTCTCGGAGTGGACCGTCTGTGGTTGCTTGGCCGCAGGCGAGGCTGCCTCACCCGCCTGATCCTTGATGAACTGCAGGCGACTTGGCTGCGGCGGCTGTTGCTGCTGCTCGAGCACCGGCAGGGAGGGCTTCGGTTGCGGGGTTGCCTCGGGGGCGTCTGGATGTTCGGCCACCGTGGTCTGCTCGGGCCGTTCTTGCTCTTGGCTGGGAGTCACCGCCACATGGAACATGTACTTGACGAAGTCTTCCTTGATCGAGGCCTGCATGCCTTGGAACATGTCGAAGCCTTCGCGCTGGTACTCGACCAAGGGGTCGCGCTGCCCCATCGCGCGTAGCCCGATGCCTTCCTGCAGGTAGTCCATCTCGTAGAGATGTTCGCGCCATCTCTGATCGAGGATGCTCAGCAACACGCGTCGCTCGACCTCGCGGATGGCCTCTTCGCCGATCTCGGTGACCCGCTCGTCGTAGCGTTCGAGCGCCAACTCGGTGCACCGGTCGGTGATCGAGATCAGGTCGTCGGTATCCAGATCCCACTCGGGAAGATCGATCCCGGTGATCTCTTTGAAGGCGGTCGCCAGACCCTCGAGATCCCATTCCTCGGGCTCCAGATCCGGGTTGACGAAGCTCGAGACGAGCTCCTCGATCGATTCGTGGATGAAGTTGTCCACGGTGTCTTCGATATCGACGCCGTCGAGCAGCGCGTTGCGTCGCCCGTAGACCGCTTCGCGCTGCTTGTTGATGACATCGTCGTACTTCAAGACATTCTTGCGGATCTCGAAGTTCTGTTGCTCCCGCTGGCCCTGAGCGCGCGCGATGGCTTTGGTGACCATCTTGGATTCGATGGGCACATCGTCTGGGATCTTCAGCGAAGCCATGACCCGCTCGACCATGCCGGTCGCGAACAGACGCATCAGGTCATCTTCCAGGGAGAGGTAGAAGCGGCTTCCGCCGGGGTCTCCCTGACGACCGGAACGACCCCTCAGCTGATTGTCGACGCGGCGGCTCTCGTGGCGTTCGGTACCAACCACATAGAGACCGCCGGCTTCCTTCACCTCGTCGTGGGCCTTCTGCCACTCGTCCTTGACGGCCCCCATCCTCTTCTGCAGTTCCCTATCGAACGCCTCGGTCTCGGGCTCCAAGCCTTCGGCGATCAGATCCTGTCGGATCTCGAGTTCCGGGTTACCGCCGAGGATGATGTCCACGCCACGACCGGCCATGTTCGTAGCGACGGTGACGGCACCCTTGCGTCCAGCCTGCGCGATGATGTTCCCCTCGCGCTCGTGCTGTTTGGCGTTCAGCACATTGTGGGTGATGCCTCGCCGTTCGAGGAGTTTGGATAGCCGTTCGCTCTTCTCGATGCTGACCGTACCGATCAGGACCGGCTGTCCCTCTTCGGAGCGTTTGGCGACATCGTCGGCGATCGCGTTGAACTTGGCCTCTTCGGTCTTGTAGACCAGATCCTGGTCGTCCTGCCTCTGGATCGCGCGGTTGGTCGGGATCGGAACGACGCTCATCTTGTAGGTGTGTTCGAACTCGGCCGCCTCGGTCACGGCCGTTCCCGTCATGCCGGAGAGCTTGTCATAGAGGCGGAAGTAGTTCTGGATCGTGATCGTCGCCAGCGTGACATTCTCTTCCTTGATCCGAACATTCTCCTTGGCCTCGATCGCTTGATGCATCCCTTCGGAGTAGCGGCGACCTTCCAGGACGCGGCCCGTGAACTCGTCGACGATCTTGACCTCACCATCGGCGACCAGATAGTCCACATCGCGCTTATAGAGCTCCTTGGCTCGCAGCGCGTTCTGCAGATAGTGCACCAACGGTGAGGAGATCTGGTCGTAGAGGTTCTCGATGCCGAGGATCCTCTCGACCTCGCTCACGCCCTCCTCGGTGATCGCGACCGTGCGCTTCTTCTCGTCGACCTCGTAGTGAGGGCCTGCCTTCAGTCGAGGGACGGTACGCGCGAAGACGCGATACCACTTCGCGCTCTCTTCAGCGGGTCCCGAGATGATCAAGGGCGTCCTCGCCTCGTCGATCAGGATCGAGTCCACCTCATCGACGATCGCGAAGTTGTGGCCTCGCTGGGCCCGGTCGTCTGGGCGCCACACCATGTTGTCACGCAGGTAATCGAAGCCGAACTCGTTGTTCGTCCCGTAGGTCACATCGGCGCCGTAGGCGGGTTGCCGCTGCTCGGGGCGCTGGTTGGCTTGGATCAGGCCGACGCTCAGACCGAGGAACCGGTGTACGCGGCCCATCCATTCGGCATCTCGACGGGCCAGGTAGTCGTTGACCGTGATGACATGGACGCCCTTACCGGTCAAGCCGTTCAGATAGCTAGGCAGCGTCGCAACCAGGGTCTTACCTTCACCGGTACGCATCTCGGCGATGTAACCCAGATGAAGCGCCGCTCCACCGATGACCTGCACATCGTAGTGACGCTGCCCGAGCGTCCTCCAAGCGGCCTGACGCACAACGGCGAAAGCCTCTGGCGCGATGTCATCCAGCGTCTCGCCAGCGTCCAGGCGCTTGCGGAAGATGTCGGTGCGTTCACGCAACTCGGCGTCGGATAACGCCTTGGTCTCGTCTTCGAACCGGTTGGTGGCCTGCATGATGGCCACGCACTGCTTGAGTCTCTTACCTTCACCGAGTCGGAGGAGCTTGCTGAGGGGGCTTGCCAAGTGTCGTTCAGCCTTCCTAGTTGATCTCGATGAGGCCCTCACGGACCGCGTAATAGACCGCCTGCATCCGAGAGTGCAGTTGGAGCTTCTCGAGGATGTTGCGGATGTGGTTCTTGACCGTGTTCTCAGAGATGAAGAGCGCCTTTGCGATCTCACGGTTCGACATGCCCTTGGCGACCAGTTGCAGGACCTCCATCTCGCGGTCGGTCACCTTCGGTCCAGGTTGGCTCTTCTGGGTCTGCTTCTTGGTGATCGCAGAGAACTCGGCCATCAGTTTGGACGCCATCGAAGGGCTGATCGTGGACTGCCCCGCCTGAACGCTCTTGATCGCATCCAGGACCTCGTCGATGCTGGCGTCCTTGAGCAGGTAGCCGGTCGCGCCCGACTTGACCGCGTCGTACAGGTCGGCTTCCTCGTCGCTGACGGTCAACATGAGGATCCGAGCGCTGGGGACCTCTTCGCGGATCTGTTGGGTCGCCTCGATGCCAGACCGCTTGGGCATGCGCACATCCATCAGGATGACATCGGGGACATGCTCGACGGCCAGCCGAACGGCCTCGGCACCGTCGCCGGCCTCGCCGACCACCTCGATGCCGTCCTCGCTGGACAGCATCATCGCGAGCCCGGAACGGAAGAGCTCATGGTCATCTGCGACCAGGATCCTGATCGCATCCTGGGCTGGGGGTTCCTGGCTCACGCTGCCTCCATCTCCACACCTGGTCATCGGCCTGCTACCCCGGCCCGTTGAGCGCCGGGGAGGACCGATGTCAGATGATAGCGGCGCCTACTAGGAAGAGGCCCGCTTACGAGGCTTCTTGGCCGCAGCGACCTTCTTGGACCCGGCGGGCTTCTTGGCAGCGGGCTTGCTGCGCTTGCCGGAAGAGGGCTGCTTCTCGCCGTCCAGTTCCTCCTTTGTGAGAGGCACGGCTGCGGCTACGGCGGCTACCTTCCCGACCCCTGGAGCCCGGTGGGAGCGACCGATCGCCTTGCCTTTCACCTTTCGGACCTGGGCCTCAACCTTGCTGATCACCTTGTCCACCGCGCTCATCACATCGGGGCCGGAGGCGGTGGCGTGCAGTCGGCGGTTCTTGGTGACCAGGGTCACCTCTACGTGATGCTTGTCAGCGATCCGGGGGTTGCGTTCCTCGCCGAAGGCGACCTCGAGGGTCTGGATCTTGTCTAGGAGTTTGCCGACCTTCTCGAACTTCTCGGCTGCCATCTCCTTTATCCGCTTGGGTAGAACGGTGTGCCGACTCTTGATGATGATCTGCATCAGCCCTCCTGATCTTCTCGGGGTCAACGGTGGACGCCGGCTGCAGCGTCGAGGCTAGAGGGTTCCGCCCGGCCGACCTGGTCTTCGACCCCACACCCGCCTGCCGGCGGACTCGCAACCGCGGTTCGTGACGATCGAGGATCGCGTGCGCCCTTGCGACGCCGAACGCTGCGGCAACTCCTCCGCTCTCGCACGCGCGCGAGATGCGCTGCACGCGGCAGGACTTACACCTAAGAGACGCCGTGCTCGCCGACCATCTGTCGGCTTAAGTGGATCGTTTCGCCCGTCCCTGGCATCGACTAGACGGCACAGGGTGCCGTCGCAACCACGGACCCGGGCGGAACCCATGTCATCGAGTGTACATCCGTCGCGCCGTCTGCGGAAGGTCACAAGGGACCATATGTCCGGCTTACTGCAGCCTTGCGGACCAGGGTCGGAGAGGCGGTGAGGGTGGCGAGGTCTACCCTCGAAACTCCGCAGCGACGAAGGACCCGAGCACATGCGCGGGCGGTTGCGCCGGTCGTGACGACATCGTCTATGAGCACCACCGCCGTCGCGCCTGGGTGTCTGCGGATAGCGAAGGCGTTCGCCTGCGCGATCTCTCGCTGCTGTGGCGAGAGTCCCGCCTGGTCCTGGGTTCGGATCACCTTACGCAAGGCCTTGACGACGATCCGTCCCGGCTGGAGGCGTCTAGCGATGGCGCCGGTAAGCGACCCACCTCGGGCCGCCCTGATGCTCGCATGGTCGGGAACGGGTACCAGGATCGCACCCGGAGCGATCAACGCATCGAGCCGAGCGCACGCTTCGTCGATGGCCCGCAGATGCCCGCCCAGTTTGGCTGCGAGCACCATCGCCCGGGGAGCTTCCTCGTGGAGGAAGGCCGCCGCGGATGCGTCGATGCCTTCTACAGAAACCGACCCCAGGGTCGGCGTCGATCGTCTGCACCGCCGACACCATGGACCGTCGCCGCCGCGGCAGTCAAGGCAGACGGCGGGATAGAGCACGTCGAGCATCGTCGCTATGAGACATCAACACGAGACGAAACCCCGCACCTGGCGGGGCTTCGTCGGGAGTTTCTCGATCAGATCAGGGCGAGGAAACTTGTCCCCACGCGCGCACCGGCATTGCCGATGCGGTCGTAAGCGATGACCTCGACGCTCCAATATCCGAACCCTAGCGACGGCAGGTGCTCGAAGGTGACCTGGGTTCCGGTCCCGCAGGCACTACAGACGACCCCAGAGGTGCTGTTGGCGCGGACGACCTGATTGGTCAGCACATTGCGATAGGTCACCTCGATGACCGACACGCCGGCGGGATCGCTGGCAGTACCGCTTATCCTCACCGGAGTTACCGTCGCGCTACCCATGATCAAGTCGTCAGCAGTAACCACCGTCACAGGGCCGCTCGCGTCCACGGTCACATCAACCGGATCGGAGTCCTCGGTCCTGCCTTGACCGGTACCAGCGAACGCACTCAGCGTGTGCGGACCTTCGGACAAGGTCACGGTCAGACTGAAGTTACCGTCAACATCAGAGGTGACCGAACCCAGGGTGAGCGATCCGCTTCGCACCGTCACGCTCGAATTCGCACGCGCGGTCCCGGTCACGATGTTCGTGCGAGGGATCCGCGAACCGTCAGCGGGACTGACGATCACCGGGATGCCCGAATCGACCACGAAGTCACGCTGGGCGCTCAGCGTACCTCCGCTGGATTCGCGGGCGACGATCGTGTGCTCACCGTCGTTCCGGCGGATCGTCGTGGTCCAGGCGCCAGAGGCCGACACGGCAGCAGGAGCACCGATCGCGGTCTCGGTCGAGCCTTGAACGACGAACAGTTGGACACTGCCACCGCCGATCGCGGTACCAGAGACCTCGATATCGCGAGATGTCAGCGTCGAGTTCTGCAAAGGCTGGTGGATGATCGTCGGCACCGCCAGCGGGTCGATCGTGAAGTTACGGACCGCGCTAACAGCAGAAACATTGCCGGCAGGATCGGTCTGCGTCGCAGTGACGGCATGCGCGCCGTTAGCCATGCTCGCCACCGAGACCGACCAAGATCCAGTGACGGTCACCGTGCTGGTGCCCAACACCGTCGTGCCCTCGCGGACCACAACCGTCGCACCCGCCTCGCCCGTACCGCCGATCCCGACCGACGGCCCAGCCAGGGTCGCCCCCTCGCCGGGTGTGGTGATGATCGGCGCAGCCGGCGCGGTCAGATCGATGGAGAACGACGCGTTAGCCGTTGCACTCGTGTTCCCCGCAGCGTCCTGCAGGGTCGCAGCCAGCGTGTGAGAGCCGTCTGCGAGCGTCCCAAGGGGGACGCTCCAGTTGCCCGATGCTGGGACGACGACCATCGCGAACACCGAGCCGTCCAGGCTGAGTGACAGGGTCGCTCCAGGTTCGCCGGTGCCGGTAGCGGTCGGTGTGTTCGTAGAGATCGGTCCCAGAGGGGCACCGATCGTCGGGATCGAAGGAGCGACCGTGTCGATGGTCACCGTCGCGGTTCCGCTGAGGCCCGTGCCGGCCAGCGTCGTGGCGGACGCTTGCAGCGTGTAGAGACCGTCAGCTAGCACCGGCAGTGCCGTACTCCAGTTCCCACTGGCAGACGGCAAACTCAGCGGGCTTCCCGCCACCAGGGCGCCGCCAGTGGTCGGACCCGCATGAACATTCAGCTTCGTAGTCGAGGGAGAACCACCGCCGGGCAGGCTAGAGGTCCCGGCGACATCCAAGGTGTTGTCGTTGGTCGCCAGACCATCTGCCGGTGCCGTCATGGTGACCGTAGGAACTCCTGCGTTAACGGTGAACGAGTTCGTTACCGTGGTCGAGTTCCCGGCGGCGTCGGCCTGAGTGACCTCTACCGAGTAGGTGCCGTTCGGAAGACCGACCGTACCGACCGTGCTCCAGTTGCCCGATCCGTCGACGGCCACCGAGGGGAACGACTCCTGGACCACCGTGCCTGCCTTCACGACCACGCTGACCGTCGCCGCGTCGTCGGAGGCTCCGGTCGCGGCTCCAGCGGTCCCCGAATAGGTGGGATAGGACTCGCCGATGGTGGATCCGTTTCCAGGGGCCACGATGTTCACCGTCGGAGCGATCGTGTCAACGCGCACCGTTCTGGTCGCGGGAGCGCTCTCGAATGGAAGATCCTTGGCGGTCACCGCAAGCGTGTACGAGGCACCCGCAGGAGCCGTCGGGGTCGGCAGGGTGATGCTGGTGGAGAAAGAGCTGGAGGCGTTGGTGACAGCCGTACCGATCAGCGCGTTGTCGCTGGCGTTTCGGATGTCTATCGACACGCCCGGGTCGCTCGAAGTCCCGGCGACCGTTACCGAAGTCGTCGCGAAGAGTTGGTTCGCGGTCGGTGCCGTAAGGGTCGGTGTCGCGGGCGGCTCGAATCGGTGGATGTAAACATCCGTGACCGCATTCGTATCGCCGGCTTCGAGGGACGCATCGGTTTCGAAGAGGAGCTTCGTGCCGTCGGTGGTAGCGCCCCAAGGGAAGGTGAGTCCAGATGACTGTGTCAGAGAGGTCGGGACATTGATCCGAGAGATCCCGGTGCCGTCGGTTCGCGCGACGAACAGGTCGGCGATGCCGTTGGTGTCGCCAGCTACGAGGTTGCTTGCCTCTGATCGGAACAAGACCACGCGGCCGTTCCCAGAGATCTGCGGGAAGTCAGAATCGCCGTTTCCTCCTATGCGGAAGGTGGCGCGAGCACCTGGGTCTGTCTCATCGAAGATGCCATCGGCGTCGGCGTCGCGGTCATGGACGAAGACATCGGTCTTACCGTTGGTATCGCCCGCGACGAGGTTCGTAGCGTCCGATCCGAACGCCACATAGCGTCCGCCATCACTGATCGAGAGGTCGTAGCTGCCGCTGTTGCCGTTGCCGGCGACCCCTGCTCCAGAAACCGACACTCGAACGACATCGTTCTTGACCGAGTCGTAGACGAAGACATCCGTGAAGCCACCGGTGTCACCGGCTACGAGATCGCTCGCGGCCGAGATGAAGGCGACATGCTGGCCGTTGCCGCTCATGCGCGCGCGATACGAGTTGCCGTTGGCAGACATGGTGCTGCCGTCGCCGGTGGAGACCAGTTTCAGGTTGCCCCCGGCCGCGTCAGCTGTGAAGACATCTGAAGAGCCGTTCGCGTCCGTCCCGACCAGGTTCGAGGCCAGCGACACGAAGGCGACCTTGGTGCCGTCGTTGGAGATCGTCGGCTCGAAGGAATCGCCATCACCTGACTGGATCGCGCTCGGAGTGCTGATCCGAGTGGTCGTTGCCGTCGGCGAATAGGACCGTACGAACACATCACGAGCATCGTTGGTGTCGGCGGGATCCAGGTTGGTCGCTGCGCTCGCGAACACGACCCGCCCGCTGTTCGCGACATCTGCCGAGTCGGGCGGCCCATCGGCAGCCACGCCGCCATTGTTCTGATCCACCAGGAGCGTCTGATTGCTCACATCTTTACGGTAGATGTGAGGCCCGGGCTGGTTGCCGGGAAGCTCGGCCGACGATGCGGAGATGAACACGGTGAAACTGCCAGCACCGTTGATCGCCGCGGGACCATAGGCCCCGGCGGACAGGCCGCTCGAGACGCGCGATGTCGTCCGATAGCTGGCGGCGACCGCAGGTGTCGCGGTGAGGGCAAGCACCAGGGACCCAACGACCCCGAGGGTCAGGGAACGGGCAGCCGAAGGCAGGCGTACAGACATCTCAACTCCACTCCAGGTCAGGCGAAGCCCCGTTCGAGGGCCTCGTCGCGTCCCTAAGATTCCCCGCGCGGACCTCGGATTCCTCCGTTGGCGGCCTGCCCGAGCAGGTCAGACCGGACTTTTCGCTACCTTGGGCTCCGCACGCACGCCGCTTCCAGGTGGCTCATCCGCGCTGGTCACAAGCGGAACGGGGTCCTATGTGCGCCGCTCTCGGTGATGATCGCCGAGATGAGCCGGGCAGGAGTCACATCGAAGGCCGGGTTGAGCGCACGATCGGTACCAGGATGTTCCAGCAGGTCGAGGACCTCTGCCGCTGGGCGGCTCTCTATCGGGATCTGGTCGCCAGAGCGGATGGTTCTGTCGATCGTCGAGTTGGGCGCGACCACATAGAAGGGGATGCCTGCGGCCGCGGCGGCCAAGGCGTGGGCCAGCGTGCCCACCTTGTTCGCGGTGTCTCCGTTCGCGGCGATCCGATCTGCCCCAACCAAGACCAGATCGACCTGACCTCCCAGGATCAGCCCCGCCGCCGCCCCGTCCACGATCAGATGGTGAGGGATCCCGAGTTGGGACAGCTCCCAGGCGGTCAGACGGGCTCCTTGCAACAGAGGCCGCGTCTCGCAGACGAAGACCTCGATGCCGGCTCCCTCTTCGTGGGCTTGACGGATCGCTCCGAGAGCGGTTCCGATCCCTCCGGTGCACAACAGGCCGGTGTTGCAGTGGGTGAGGATCCGCGCCCCATCAGGGATCAGGGCCCGCGCATGCTTGGCCATGTGCAGACACGAGTCCACATCCTCTGACCTGATAGCGAATGCCTCGATCAACGACAGTTCCGCCAGTTCGCTGGAAGTGGTGCCCGATGCAGCCGCGGAACGCAGGCGCGACATGACCCGATCCACCGCCCAGCCGAGGTTGACCGCCGTCGGGCGAGCCTCGCGGAGGATCGCGGCTTCGGCTTCCAAAGCAGCCAAGGCACGAGCACCGTCCCTGGTGGCCTTGGAGCACCGGACCGCGGCGGCCGCGACACCGAAGGCTCCTGCGATCCCGATGGCTGGGGCGCCGCGAACGCGCAGAGAGGCGATCGCCTCGACCAAGGTCGGCGTATCGGTGCAGACGATCGTCACCTGTTCGGCGGGCAGACGGGTCTGATCCAGGATCAGGACCTTGTCGTCTACAAGGTCGACGCTCCTCAGGGCTGCAAGATCGCTCAACGCGATCTCCTCTGCATTACGCGCCCTGCCAACACCCCCGTCGCGGTCGCCGCCACGAGTACAGGGACGACGCCGATCGGGCTCGGCAATGCGGGCCAAGAGATGATGGCGATCACTCCGGTGGCGACGATCGCTGCCGTGCACGCCGCTAGCACCATCGGCAGGACCGCCCCGCCTCGCCGACGCACAGGGCTAGAGCCTCCAGTACGGCCGCTGATCACATCGCGAGCATCGCGAGGATCCACGCGATACTCCAGCAGCCTGTGTTCGCTCTCGGTCATCTCAGGTTCCGTGTTGCCAGGAAGCCAGGTAGGCCCGCTGTTCGGAGGTCAACTCGTCGATGTGAACGCCCATCGTCTCGAGCTTGAGCGCAGCGACCGCTCTATCTATGTGGTCTGGAACATCGTAGACACGGTTCTCGAGTTCGGCGGCCGCTCCGATCAGCCACTCGGCGGTGAGGGCTTGATCGGCGAAGCTCATATCCATCACAGACGCCGGATGTCCCTCGGCGGCGGCGAGGTTCACCAGGCGGCCGTCGGCCAGCAGATATACGCGCCGCCCGTTCCCCAGCGTGTGCTCCATGACCATCGGACGGACCTCGCGTTTCGAGCGCGTGGCGGCGGACAGGTCACCCTTGTTGATCTCGACATCGAAATGACCGGTGTTGGCGAGGATGCAGCCGTCCTTGATGACTTCCAGATGTTCGCCCCTAACTATGTCGCGGTTGCCGGTGACTGTGATGATCACATCAGCTTCGCGAGCAGCGTCGGTCATCGGCATCACCTCGAAACCGTCCATGACCGCCTCAAGCGCCTTGACATGATCCACCTCGGTTACCACCACCTGAGCGCCCAGACCACGGGCGCGCATCGACAGGCCCCTGCCCCCGTAGCCATACCCTCCGATGACCACGCGCTTGCCCGCCCACAAGATGTTGGTCGCCCGCGTGATGCCATCCAGGGTGGACTGGCCCGTGCCGTAGCGGTTATCGAACAGGTGCTTGGTCGGGGTGTCGTTGACCGCCACGACCGGATAGGCCAGGGCTCCATCGGCCTCCATCTGGCGGAGTCGGATGACTCCCGTGGTGGTCTCCTCGGTGCCGCCCATCACCTCGGCGCACTGCTCGGGACGCTTGGTGTGCAAGACCGTGACCAGATCGCAGCCGTCATCCATGGTCATGGTCGGCTTCTCGTCGAGCAACGCGTCCAGATGCTGGTAGTAGGTCTCGTTGTCCTCGCCAGCGATCGCGAACACAGGGATGCCTTCGGCGACCAGCGCCGCGGCCGTCTCGTCCTGGGTGGACAGCGGGTTCGAAGCCGCTAACCAGACCTTGGCCCCGCCAGCCTTCAGGGTGCGCATCAGGTTCGCCGTCTCGGTGGTCACATGCAGGCAGGCCGCGATCCGTTGTCCCTTCAGCGGCTGCTCTGCCTCGAATCGTGACCGGATGCTCCGAAGGACCGGCATATGAGAGTCAGCCCAGTCGACGCGCAACTTCCCCGCATCTGCGAGCGCGATGTCCTTGATATCTGAACGCACTTAGTTCCTTCCTCTAGGCATCGGCTAGTCGCCGCTTCAACGATTCGATCGCAGGAACCGGGCTCGGGTCGATGCCTCGTAAGAACGCGAGGTAGACGCTCGCAAGGTCTCCGGTCAGGACGAGATCCATCAAGGTGGCGAGATCTCCGGGAGCGTGGGTGCGAACCATGATCTCGTCCGCGTTCCTTCCCGCGATGAGTTCGCGGGTGATCTCGACGCGGAGCGCGACCCTCGGATGCTCGCCGTCGTGGCGAAGTATGACCAACAGGGTCTGTTGGAGGGTCGCTTCGCCAGGGTCGTACGACATGATCTCGTTGTGGTCGAGTTCGGGAAGGGACGCGTTGGATGCAGGCGCCTTCGCGTTCTCCTGGATCTGGTTCTTCCAGCGGCTAGCGACCACGCCGGCCAGGTCGGCCATCCCCCAGATGTGCACATGCTTGCCGTGCATCCTCTCGGCCAACTGCCGTGGGAATCCGCCGCCGCCATCGGGATGCCCATCTGCGGCGGTCTGTTCCATCGCGGCGACAGCCGCGGCGACCTCTTCAGAGATGTCTTTCAGGGCGCCCGCGGTTTCCGCGATCGTGAGGGTCGCGGCTAGCAGGCTCGGGAAGGCTGCTCGAGGTTGTATGCCGGTGGGGACCTCGATGATGGGGAATCCATGATCGGCACAGAGCTTCGCGAGTTCGCCGCCGCTGGTTATCCCGACCGTTCGGCATCCGCGTCGTCGGGCTTGCTCGAAACCACTCAGGGTCTCCTCGGTGTTCCCCGAATACGAGCATGCGATCACCAGTGTCTCGGGACCTTGCGCGAAAGCCGGGAGCGTGTAGTCCTTGACGACGACGATCGGAGCAGGGCTCGTGTCCGCCGCGAGGGCTACCAACGCGTCTCCTGCGATCCCGCTTCCGCCCATACCTAGGTAGACGATGCGTTCGGCCCGGGTCGGTAGGTCCTTGCGCATACCGACAGCGGACGCGCGCGCAGCCTCGAACTGTCCCGCCGAGTCCAAGACATCGGCCAGCATCCCTCCGGGATCGGCAGCTTTCACCGCGCCGGCATCGGCAAGGTCGATCATGCGGGCTTCTCGGCCTCGTCGATCAGCATGATGGGGATGTCGTCGCGGACCGGGTACACATAGCGGCACTCGCCCACGCAGGACAACTTCTGTCCCGGCTCGTCGTACTCCAGGTCACCCTTGCAGTTCGGGCACACCAAGATGTCCAGCAGTTCCTTAGTGACGGCCATCGATCGCCTCCTTCGTTGGCGATACTAGGTCGCCTCATCGGTCGCGGTCTATGAACGGATGATGGACAGGACCTCATCGCGCCGCTTAGGGCCTTCCTCGGGATCGGAATGCTCGAGGTTCAGGCGCAGCAACGGTTCGGTATTGGAGGCCCGCAGGCTGAACCACCAGTCCTCGTACTCGACCGTCAGCCCGTCGGTGCGATCCTGCTTGGCGTCGGAGTAGACGCGCGAGATCTCTTCGATCGCAGCTTGCGCGTCGGTGACCGTGGAGTTGATCTCGCCGGAATGCCAGGTGGTGCGGTAGGGAGCCAGAGCTTCCGAGAAGGAGCCCGCGCGGCCGATCACGGCCAGGGCGTGAAGCGCCGCGAGCATCCCACAGTCGGCACGGAAATGGTCACGGAAGTAGAAGTGTCCGGAGTGCTCGGTCCCGAAGATCGCGCCGGTATCGGCCATCACCTGCTTGATGAAGGAGTGCCCCACGCGCGTTCTGATCGGGGTCCCACCCGCCCGCTCTATCGTCTCCGGGACGACCCTCGAACAGGTCAATGAGTAGACGACCTTCTCCCCTGGGTTCTTGCGCAGGATCGCTTCGGCAACCATCGCACCGAGAAGGCTGGCGTTGACGGTCTCCCCCTTCTCATCGACGAAGAAGACCCGATCCGCATCCCCATCGAAGGCCAGACCGCAGGCCGCTTCGACCTCTACCACCTTGGCCTGCAGGGCGGCGAGGTTCTCGGGCTGGATCGGGTCGGCCGGATGGTTCGGGAAGGTTCCGTCCAACTCGAAGAACATCGGGACGATCTCGAGATCCAACCGCCCTAGGACGGCCGGAACGGTGAGGCCTCCCATACCGTTGGCGGCGTCGACGACGATCTTCAGCGAACCGATGTCGTCGGCATCCACCTGACCCAGGAGATGCTCGGCATAGCTGGACAGCAGGTCCTCGTTGGTCAAGCGTCCAAGTCGGGCAGGTTCGGGGAACAGGTTGGAGTCGACCAGGGCTCTAAGGTCGCCGAGACCGGTGTCCTGTCCGACCGGAACCGCGCCAGCGCGACAGAGTTTGATCCCGTTGTACTCGGCAGGGTTGTGGCTCGCGGTGAACACGACACCTGGCAGTCCCTTGACGCCAGAGGCGTAATAGAGCAGGTCGGTGCTCGCCAGGCCGAGATCGACGACATCTGCTCCCTGCTCCATCGCGCCCGACATGAAGGCCGTGCTGAGCGGTTCGCTCGAGGCCCGCATGTCTCTGGCCACCAGCACGGTCCTCATCTGGTCGAGAGCAACGAACGCTCTACCAAGGCGATACGCGAGTTCCTGGTCGATCTCGTCGGGGAAGATGCCCCTGATGTCGTAAGCCTTGAAGGCCTTGGCGGTATCCATCGACGACCGATACTAGAGATGCCCAACCAGCATGCTGCGCTGTCGGAGAGCGATGTCGGCGATCCGACGCGCACCTACCGCGCGCGCACCCTCTAGGGCACGGTCAAGAGCTGCGATGGCCTGCGTCGTCTGTCCCGCGCTGGCGTGGGCAACGCCGAGGAACAGAGAGCTCTTGGCCAGATGTCTCGGCATCCCGTCCGAAGCGGCCATCGACCGCTCGGCGTGAGGGATCGCGGCTATGGGATCTGAGGTCATGAGACAGAACTCGGCGGCAACCCATCCGTGGCGCACCCTCAACCTGGCATCGGGTCGCTCGCACATCGAAACGGCGAGCTGGAGCCGCCGGAAACATCGATCCGGGTCGCCGAGCCCGACCGCGTCAGCCGCATACGACACCAGCAGGTGCGACCGTTCGCTCGCGAGGTCTGCTGCCGATAACGCTGCTTCGTCGATCGTCTCGGCTTCGGTGTAGCGACCGAGTTGTCGAAGCGCTGAGCCAAGCGTCAGCGCGGCGGCGGTTCGAAACCTGGGATCCTCGAAAGCCTCGCGAGCAGGTTCGATCGCGGCTTCAAGATCGCCGCGCGCGCACGAGACCGCAGCGCTGACCCAGTTGCGCTCGGCATCGCTGCTGGCTGCCTGAAGCGCCTCTTCGAAGCGGCATGCCAGGAACGCCCTAAGCGCGTCACCCTCGGTCATCTTCGCCCTCGGCGAGCGTCTTTCCGATGTAGCGGCTCCGCATCTTGCCGCCTTCGCGCCAGTACGCGTACCAGTACGGACCGTGGGGGCACCCGTTGCAGGGGTCCTTTCCGCAGCGGACCATCTGTTGGCGGTAGGTGACCTCACCGATGCCCGGTGGCGAGTCCTCTGCTCCGGTGCCGCCGCGCTCCAAGAGAAGACCTCGGACGAGGATCATCAGGCGCCTCAGGTCGAACTCGTCAAGCGAACGGACCTCTCGCAGCATCGCTCTATCCAGGCCCATGGTGCCTCCCTCGCAGACGGTTCTCGCAGCCCGCTCTCGCAGCCCCGCCCCGCTGCAAGTCTTATGTTCGGATGCTACCTAAGAATCCAGCAGAAGCAGGCCCGCAGGTCCGGCTTAGGCCGATTGACCCGGATCGGTAGGAGGGGAGCCCTCAGGCCGAGGCGGTCTCGCCAGGATCCTGCTCGGTCTCGAACAGGGGCCTTTCGACACGCAACTGCGCGACCGGAGGTGGAGCGATCCGGAGGTCCTCCTTGATCCACCCGATGGGAACGGTCGTGCGCTCGGCGTGCGCCGCGCATAGGTCGTAGGTGTTGGGTTGCTTCTGTGGAAGCAGGTCTTCGACCCATACGGTGACCTTGTCGTAGGAGTAGGTCAGGGTGGCGGAAGCGGGCCAGCGGCAGCCGTTGCGGCTGCATCTGCGCTGGGGCGCGATCGATCGAGGAGGCACGCGCTGAAGCGTACCGACTCGCGACCAGAGCACAAGCACCGGGGGAACCTTGCGAATCTTATGTACAGTCGTGCTACCTAAGTCGGTGGTGTGATTCCACAGCACAGTGCTCGGTCCCTGGTGGCCCGCGGTGCCTAGGCTTAGGGCAAGATGCGCCGAAGGAGGGGTTCCAGTTGGGCCGACAAGGTCGGCGGCCAGGTTGCGGCGAGACAGAGGTTCGAGGCCATGGTCCAAGACGCCCTCGACGAGCTCCCCGCCATGTTCCAGGAGCAGTTGGACAACCTCGCGATCGTCATCAGTGACACCGGGGACCCGGGAATGCTCGGACTCTACGAAGGGATCCCGTCCACGCTGCGGGACGGGTCGTACTCAGGTGTCCTTCCGGATGTGATCACGATCTATCGGCGACCACTCGAGATGCGCGCGAAGGATGAAGCATCTCTAGCCCGTGAGGTCCGCATCACCGTGCTGCATGAGATCGCGCACCATCTGGGGATCGACGACGAACGGCTGCACGAACTCGGTTGGGACTGACCTAGACGAACAGCGTGCGACTCGGTTGGGACTGACTAGCGGCGTGAGATCCCTACGCTCGAATCGCCTCGGGGCGCGGTCGGGAAGGCTGGCCGTTCTGCGCTCGGGGTGAACGCGAACCCCGCTGAATCTCCCGTGGCTCTGCCGACCACGACGACCACCATAGGTACATCAGAGCTGAGTGCGAAGCCGTGGGTGCCTTTGCCGTCGGCCAGGCGCACGCGCCTGACCGTGCCCGGCGGAACATCGATCTCTTCGGTCCGCGCCTTCGATCCGATGACCGAGAGTTCCGCGACGCCACCCTCTCCCCTGGCTCCCGCGATCAGCAGTTCGAGACGCCAACCTTCGGTCAGCCCGGCGCTCACGCCTGCCCAGTTCGTCGAGGGCTGCGATGCCGAGGCGCCGACGATGTCGAAGCCGGAGGATCCAGATACCGCCCAAGAGATCGCCGCGGCGACACGCCCGCCCGCGCCGGTAAGCAGCGAATACCCCACCGGTTCGCGGTTCCCCACGGCCGGAACCGCAGCCTGCCCTTGAACGCCTTCCCCAAGCGAGGGCGGAACCTCGGCCGCTGGAGCCTCGCCATCGGCATACCTGCTCGCCTCGATCGAAGCCCCAGACGGGTCGGTGGCCGACAGCGACAGTCGAACGCCGCGACCGCTGACCGGAGAGAGCGCAACCGCTTCGGAGAGCGGCGGCTGAGCCGAGACGAGTTCGACACCCTGCCGGGTCTCGATCAAGGCCTCCGAGACGACCCTGCCCGAGTTCGCACGGATGACGATGGCGATCTCACCCTTACCGAACGCGAAGTCTTGCAGCGAGAAATCGCGACGCGAGAGTGGACGCACGATGCGCCGCTGCAGCCTCTGCGGTTCCACGAACCGCCCTTCCACCCGAACGGCAACCGAGATGTCTGCCGGCGCGGGCCCAGGGTTGAAGAGGCTCAGGGTCGTATCCCCGACGCTGTCGGTCCGCGCAGCAGCAAGCGCGAGTTCTGGTCCCGCGGTCTCCTGGCATCTCGCGGCGGCGACGAAGCGCGGCAGACGCCTGGACGGCCCG
>JBKHYG010000077.1:0-12022 GCA_046565595.1 Actinomycetota bacterium
GCCGCTGGAGAATGGGCCGCCGAGGAGATCCGCACCTTCTATCCACGCGTCGCGGACCGCGTGCATGTGCTGCCAGACGGCGTCAACCTCGAGGAGTTCCGGTTCTCACCAGTTGGGCGGGAAGCCAAACAGGAAACCTGGTCCACCGGAGACGGTCCGGTGCTGTTGTGCGTCGCAACCGAGCTTCGACGCAAGGGTCTCGGGTCGCTGTGTGCGTCGTTCCGTCTGATCCGCGAGGAGCTGCCTAGCGCGGTGCTGGTGATCGGGGGTCGCGCGCCGGCTTCTGATGTGCGCGCGCTGGTAGCGCAACATCACATCAGCGACGCGGTCCGGGTCGTCGGAGAGATCGACGACATGGCCGCCGCCTATTCGGCAGCCGATGCGCTGGTCTTCCCGACCCGTTTCGACCCTTGGGGGCTGCCTGTGGTCGAGGCCCTCGCCTGTGGCACTCCGGTGGCCGTGAGTGCGCGCGCGGGCGCGGCGCAAGCAGTGACCCCAGGCATGTCCGGCGCTCTGATCGCCGACCCGACCGATGCTTCGCAGGTCGCTCAAGCGACCATCGATGCGCTGTACGCGACCGGTTCCAGAGCCGAGATCCGAGAGAGCGTCTATGACTACGCGTGGCCTCGCGTGATCGAGCGGCTGGAGAAGTTCCTTCGGGAAGCCGCCCGCTGAGCATGCGGTTGCTCTTCGTCGCGCCCTACCTGCCAACCCCTGGCTCGGGTGGCCGCACGCGATTCGTCAACCTGCTGGACCGGGTCTCCCGCGACCACGAGGTCCGGGTCGTCTGCTTCCGCGAGCGCGACCAGCTGGAGGACCCTTTGCCGTATCCCGGGATCGCGCTCGATCCGCCGCCGCTGCGGAAACGGCCGGGAGGTCTAGCCGGGAAGTTCCGCTTCTACGGTGAGCGTCTGGATCCCTTGCCCGCGTTCGCCGCTCAGCTGTTCATGCCCGAGATGGCGGCCGCGATCCGTGACGAGACCGCACGCTTCCGACCCGACCTGGTGCAGATAGAGACGACCGAGATGGGGCAGTACCTCCGCGCGATCCCCTTCGGACCGGTCCGAGCGTTAGACCTGCAGGATGTGGCGCACGGCTGGTTCGAACGCGTCGCGCAACGGGCCGGAACTCCCAAAGCGCGAGGGACGCTGCGCTATGAACTGATGCGCACGAGACGATACGACCGCAACATCTGCCGGACGGCTGAACTCGTGTTCGTACCCTCAGAACTCGAGGCGGACCGCATCCGTGAACTGGCGGGCATCGAGCCCGTCATCGTGGCCAACGGCGTGGATACCGCCTACTTCTCGACCGATGCTGCCTTCGAACCGGTCCCTTTCGATCCCGACCGGATCCTGTTCGTCGGGCCGATGACCTACATCGCGAACCTGGATGCGGTGCGTTGGTTCGGAAGCGAGGTGTTGCCTCTGGTGCGCTCTCGTCGTCCTGCAGCACGGTTGGTCACCGTAGGTACGCCAACCGAGGAGGCGCTGCCAACAGGCGTCGAGGCGGTGGGACGCGTGGACGATCTGCGGCCCTGGTACGCCGCATCGCCGGTGAGCGTGGTGCCGGTCAGGATCGGCAGCGGGACCCGCTACAAGATCCTCGAGGCGTTCTCGATGGGACGAGCGGTGGTGTCCACCGAGGTTGGCGCGGAAGGCCTGGGCGCCACCCACGAAGAGCACCTGCTGCTGGCAGACGATCCTGAAGGGTTCGCCGAAGCCGTCGTGCTCGCGCTCGAAGATGCAGACCTACGAGCACGCCTCGGCAAGGCAGGGCGGGTTCTGGTGGTCGCCAACTACGACTGGGAACCGTTGGTCCAGACGATGACCGAAGCCTGGGAGGATCTCATCGAAGAACTGCTGGAACCTCGGCAGGATCTCCCGGCCGACGACCGGTGAGCAGCCACGAGTAAACGGCTCCCTTGGGGCGTCGACGCGCGACCGGTAAGACGAGTCGCGGAACATTGTTGCGGACGCGGTCGGTGATCCGGCCTCCGAAGCGGCTCACCTCGAAACGCATCAACGCGAGATGAGAACGCACCCCCTCGTTCGGCTCGACCCCGACCTCGAAGCCAACCTCGTGCATCCAGTCACGAACCTCGGTCACATCGGGGGCGCGTCGCGTCAGATGCTCTCGCAACCATCCGGGCAGCTCGATGCCTCGCCTCGCATAGTGGGCCGCCAGACGATCGTCGGCAGCTCGAGCGGCGGCTCCCATAGGACCTCCGATGATCAAGGTGTCTCTGCAGACCCGTCCAGCTTCGGCCACCGCTCTGGCTCGCAACTCGAAGGGGATGTGCTCGATCGTGTCCATGATCAACACGAGGTCGAAGGCACGATCAGTGAAGGGCAGGTCGACCGCCGATCCGGCCACCGGGATCAGATACGGATCCGGGTCCGCGTGGAAGTCGATCTCGAGGCCCACGCACTGCCTCTGCAGATACGAAGCGATCCCATCGGGTCCCGACCCGATCTCGAGTATCGAGCCGCGTTCGCCCTCGAGGCGCTTCAACAGCGGGGCGTATCGGACGAGCTGGTTGATCACGGCGCCCAGTCTCGCACCGTGGCGCACCGGCCGGGTGTAGCCACGCGTTTAGGCTCATCGAGATGGCAGAACGACAACAGTTGCGCGTGGCCGTGGTCAGCCACGCTGCGGTCGTCGCTGCCAATCAGGAGCCCTTCGTCGCGCTCGAACGGGCTGGAGCAGAGGTGAGCATCCTGGCTCCCAAGGAACTCGACACCGATCTGCGAGGCCGTCTGCGACTCGAACGCGCCGAGGCTCTGAAGGGCAGGCTGCTCGGGCTGGATGTTTCCCTCGGCGGGTACAAGCCTTGGCTCGGCGGACAGCGGGGCATCCATCTGATCGCGTACCGCGAGCTCGAGCAGGCTCTGGAGGAGGTCGCTGCCGATGTGGTCTTCGTGGAAGAGGAGCCGTACTCGCTGGCTGCCTTCCAGGTGGCCCGCTGGTCTGGTCGGCGGCGACCGATGGTGGTTCATCAGAACCAGAACCTCGTCCGCGAACTTCCGCTGCCTTTCAGATGGATGCGCAGACGCGTGCTGAAGACGGCCGCCGCGTGCACGGCCCGCAACCCTTCTGCCGAGCAGCGACTCCGCGAAGCCGGCTTCAAAGGCCCGATCACACAGTTCCCTCACGCGATCGATCCCGCCGCTTACGAAGGGCCGCGCCGACGGACAGGCTTGCCGTCTCCGGTGGTCGGCTTCGTCGGCAGGCTCGTCGAGGAGAAGGGCATACTCGAGCTGATCGAGTCTCTGGCTCCGCTGCGGCGTCGCATGCCGCTGTCGCTGCTGGTGGTGGGCGACGGCCCGTTGCGCGCGCACGCAGAGGACGCAGCCCATCGAGCCAACATCACGCACCGCTTCCTGGGAGCGATCCCTCACGAAGAGGTCCCCGAGTGGTATCCGGCCATGGACCTGGTCGTGATCCCATCCCGACCCACCCAGACCTGGGCTGAGCAGTTCGGGCGTGTGGTCGTTGAAGCCGGAGCGGCCGGGGTGGCCGTGCTGGCCAGCGATTGCGGCGAACTTGGCGCAACGGTGGAGGCGACCGGGGGAGGGCTGGTGTATGAGCTGTCGGATCCTGACGGGCTTGCGAAGGGCCTGGAGAGGCTGCTGGTCGACGGCCGCGAGCGGGCCGGCTTCGCCGAGCAAGGACGGCGAGGGGTCTTGCAGCACTTCACCCATGATGGGGTCGCGCACTCGCTGCTTGCGACACTCACGGGGGCGGCCGAGGCATGAGGATCGCTCAGGTGGTCCGCAACGGCAGCATCCGCGGCGGAGCCGAAACCTATGTCGCCACGCTGTCTGAAGGCCTGCGCGCCGCCGGTCACGAGGTCGCACTCGTCTATGGGAGCGAACCTGACCCGACCCGGCCAGAGGTCGTCGCGGGTTCGCAGCTCGAAGCGCTCGCCGATCCCGAGGCAGCCACCGACCCTGCCGGCCTACAGGCCGCACTGCGGACCTTCGCTCCCGATGTGATCCACGCACACATCCCCGAAGCCCCTTGGGTGACGCAAGCCTGCTCGTCGGTCGCTCCAACGCTTCTGGCTGTCCAAGACCACAAGTTGAACTGCCCTACGGGCACCAAGTATTGGACCTCTTGGGGCAAAGCCTGCACGGTGAAGCCCGGCGTCTGGTGCCTGGGCTACAACCTGGTCGCTCACTGCGGCTCGATGCGTGCCAATGCCACGCTGCAGCCCTACAAGACCTGGAAGCGGGCCTCTGCATCGGTCAGGAAACAACCGGTGACGGTGCAGGTCTTCAGCGAGTTCATGCGTGAACTCGTCGAGCCGGTCATCGGCCGTCGGGTGGTCGTGACCCACTATCCGGCACCGCCGGTCCAGGCCGGTGCCTGGTTCCAACCGCCAGAGACATCGGCTTCGCAAGCTCCGGTCATGTCGGGACAGCAAGACCCGGCCAGGGACCGCAGACCTGTCGTTCTCGCGATGGGCAGACTCACTCGAGAGAAAGGGTTCCGATATCTGCTGGACGCCGTCGGTGGGGTAGGAACCAGATGTCATTTCGTCATCGTGGGAGATGGCCACGACCGCGCGGCACTAGAGAAGCGAGCCAAGAACGCCAGCGGCGGCCATCGGATCACCTTCACCGGATGGCTGGGTTCGGTAGAGCGCGACCGGTGGCTGCGCAAGGCCAAGCTCGTCGTGGTTCCTTCCATGTGGCCTGAACCCTTCGGGATCGTCGGACTGGAAGCGATGGCCGCAGGCAAGCCCGTGCTGGCCTTCGATTCGGGAGGCATCTCGGAGTGGCTCACCGACGGCGTTACCGGCGTCCTGGTGCAGCCAGGAGATCGTGAGGAACTTGCTCGGCGGATGAGCAGACTTATCGCAGACCCCGAACGGTTGGAAGAACTCGGCGGGGCCGGTCAGCGTCTGGTGGCCGAGCGCTTCTCGCTCATCGAGCATGTACGCACGATCGAAGAGCTGTATCGGGGGCTGCCGGCTTGAGTCAGCCCGAGGTGTCTGTGGTCGTGCCGGTCTACAACGCATCGGCGTATGTGGCCGGTCTGATCCGAGCGCTCGAGGATCAGACACTTCCTCGCGAACGCTACGAGGTCATCCTGGTTGACGACGCGTCCACCGATGACACCGTAGAGATCATCATGGGCACCTTGAAGGGAACCGAAGCTAGGTTCGCGCTGTCCCGTCAGGACCGCAATCGTGGTCCGGCAGCGGCCCGCAACGCTGGTCGTGCGATCGCGACCGCTCCTGTCATCGCGTTCACCGACTCCGACTGCGAACCCGATCCCGATTGGCTGGAGCGCGGATTGGAACGGTTGATGGCCGATGACGCGCCCGCCGGTGTCGAAGGCCGAACGCTACCCAAGGGCGAACCCGGCCCCCTGACGCATCAGATGGTCAACACGACCGGCGGCCTCTACATGACCTGCAACATGTTCTACCGCCGAGATGCTCTGGGTGGCGGGTTCGATGAGAGGTTCCAGCTGGCCTTCCTCGAAGACTCCGATGTCGCGTTCTCAGTCCTCGAGCGAGGTGACGAGATCGCGTGGGATCCTGATGTCGTGGTGCGTCACCTGGTCCTTCCCGCATCGCGGACCAAGTTCATGCGCGAAGCACGCAAGCGGTATTACAACGCGCTGCTGTATTCCAAACACCCCGAGATGTATCGCAAACACATCAGCGGGGTCGTTCCCGGTCTTCCCAAGCTGCATCTGAAGTACATGGCGTCGATGACGGCGATACCGGTCGCCGCGGCCGCCGGCTACAGCGGGGTCGCGCTGTTGATGTGCGCGCCGACCGCTCTCTATCTTCGCCGCGTCTGGCACGCGTATCGAGCCAAGGATCCGCTGACCCGGCTGCAGGCAGCGTTGCATCCGTGGGCGCAGACCTGGTTCGTCATCCGAGGCGGCATGCGTTTCCGAGCACTGAGCCCGAAGCTATGAAGCTGATCTGGACGACCAGGCGATCCTTCCCCGGCCCGGGAGGGATCCCTCAGATGATGCGCGAGGTTGCCGGACCGGTGCACCAGGACCACGCCATCCGGGTGTTCGCTGCTCGAGTGGATGATGTTCCGGTCACCAGGTTGAACAGTTCGGTGCGCGCGCAACGGTTCCGCACCATGTGGCACGACGGCATCGAGATCAACCCTCTGCCGCATGATGCGTTCTCGAGGGCTGCCGGAGTTGGTTTGGGGGCGTTGTCGATCCCCGGCGCCCGAAGATTGGCGAACGCGCCTCTGCGTGCGCTGACGGCTCCCCCTTTCACGCGCGCGCTCGCGCGGGGATTCCGTCGCGAGTTCGAGGGTGCCGAACTGGTGCACACCTGGGGAGGCGAACATGTGAACTGGGCGGCTGGTCACGCCGCCAAGAAACTCGACCTGCCCCTGGTGGTCACGCCTTTCGCGCACCCCGGCCAGTGGGGTGATGACGCGCAGAACGCCGCCTTCTACCGCAGCGCCGACCGCGTTCTAGCGCTGGTGCCGAGCGAGGCAGCCGTCTACGAGTCGCTCGGTGTCGACGCAGACCGGATCCGCGTCGTGGGTGTCCCCGCGCCGGCGATGCCAGAGCCCGCGGGGGACCCTCGCAAGGCCCACGGGATCGGCCAGCGACCACTCGTGCTGTTCCTTGGGGTGAAGGAGCCGTATAAGGGCTACCGGCTGGTTCTGCAGGCGATGGAGGGCGTGTGGCGTGCCGTGCCGGACGCGAGGTTCGCGTTCATCGGGCCGCACACGCAGACCAGCGAACAGGACTTCTCTGTCGTGGACGACGAGCGAGTCGTCGTGCGAGGCACCGTGGATAGGGGAGAACTGACCGCGTGGCTGAAGCAGGCCGACACGCTCATCCTGCCGAGCGCCAGCGAGATCTTCCCTGTCGTGATCCTCGAAGCGTGGTCGTGGAGCACGCCGGTCGTGTCGGGCCGCTGGTGGTGCGCCGAAGATGTCGTCTCCAACGGAACCGATGGCTTGATAATCGACCCGAGCGTCGAGTTGGTGACCGGAGCTCTGATCACCATGCTCCGCGACGAAGCCATGCGTAAAGCGATGGGCGAGGCCGGCCGGGCGAAGGTGGAAGCATCCTTCACTCCTGAGGTCGTCGCGAGGTCTCATCTTGACGCTTATCGCCAGCTGCTGTCCTGATCGGATGTCCGTTTCGCCTCGCTTGCGGGGCTTGCCCCGCCCGAACCGGAAACTCGTGACGAATTAAAGCGTGACGGAACCGGTGCCGAAGTCGTTAACCAGGCTGAAGGAACGACTTCTAAGGGGCACCGTCGTGACACATCATCGGCCGAGCAGAGCGCTCGTAACCGGAGGCGCCGGATTCATCGGCAGCCATCTGGTCGAAGCGCTTGCCGCTCGGGGAGACCAGATCACCGTCTTAGATGACGGACGCAATTCGAAGGTCTCTGAGAACCTCGGCAAACTCGCCGACCAGATCACCCTGCTGCAGGGCGATTGCACCCGCGCAGCCGACGCCCTGGCTCACGCCGAGCCCGATGTCGTCTACCACCTGGCATCACCCGCGTATGTGCCGCCCAGCGTCGATGATCCCCTCAGCGACCTGCGGGGAAATGTCGAACAGACGCTCCACCTGTTGCAGGCTCTGCGCCAGCACTCGCGTCCCCCGCGACTGGTCCATGTGTCCAGCGCAGCCATCTACGGTCACCCGCCGGTTCAGCCGATCCGCGAGACCTACCCGCCGGCACCGGTCAGCCCCTATGGGGTCGACAAGTTCTGTGCCGAGGAACATGTCCGCGTCGCCTCGCAACTGCATGATCTGCGAGCCGTGGTCCTGCGCTACTTCCCCGTCTACGGCCCGCGCCAACGCAAGCAGGTCGTTTACGACCTGATCTGCAAGCTCGACTCAGATCAAGACCGCCTAGAGATCCACGGCACCGGCCGGGAACTGCGCGACCTCACCTTCGTCGACGACATCGTGCGAGGCACGATGCTCGCGGCGGACCGCGCGCCCGGTCGGGGCGAGGCCTACAACCTCGGCAGCGGACGCATGGTCACCATCGAGCATCTCGCGCGCACCATCTGCGAGGTCCTAGGCCTCACCCCTGAACTCGCTTTCACCGGCAGCGTCCGGCCAGGCGACGCCGAGCGCATAGTGGCGGACATCACGGCCCTGCGGACACTGGGGTACGAGCCCAAGGTGGGTCTGCGCGACGGGATCGCGCGCACGGTCGCCTGGCACCGGGCCAGCAAGAGCAGCCACGCCTCGATCAACAGCGACGATCATCGGACGGTCGCCTGACATGCGCATCGCGTTCGTTCCCGCCGCCCGCATCATCGGTGACGACCTCCCCAACGGAGAGGCTCTCGCCGCGATGGGCGTCTTGCGCGAACTCGCGAGCCGAGGCCACGAACTGTTGATCTACTGCGAACGCTCACAGATCCGCGAACCGATCCCGAACGCAACCATCGTCGAGATCAGCGCAGAAGGCCCGACGGCAGGGGCCGGGCGTATCGCTTTCAGCGACCGGATCGCCAGGGACCTGGCCAAACGGCACGCCGAGAAGCCCGTTGAAGTTGCACACCTACTTCTGCCGATAACCGTAGACGAGGGGTACGCACCTGCTCTGCCGGCAGGAGTACCGCTCGTCATAGGACCTGTGACTGGCTCGTGGCCTCGCGCGGCATCATCCTCCCCCCGGTTGGCTGCGCGGGCCGCGGGCCTACTTACCGATCCGGTCGAGAAGCGTCGTCACAGCAAGACGCTTCGTACGGCCGAGACCATCCTGGTGGCCACATCGGATGCCACCAACCAACTGCCTCAAGAACTGCGCGGCCGGTTCGTCCCCTGCTCTCCAGGGGTCGTCGCCGACCGGTTCGCGCCGGAGCCTCTGCCGAACGACCCGAACATCGGGTTCCTGTCGGTGCTCTCGTCACGCAAGGGTGTCCACCTGCTGCTGGAAGCTTTCCGGACCGTGCGCGAACGCGTCCCGCGCGCACGCCTGTTCGTCGCTGGCGACGATCCAGACGGATTGCGCCCAGCCCTCGAGGCTCGCGCCAGCGAACTCGGCGTGGCCGATGCCGTCACCTTCCTCGACGGCATCGCGCCCGCCGACACCCCCGGCTTCTACTCGAAGATCCGGGTCTTCTGTCAGCCGAGCATCGGCGAACCTTTCGGTGCCACGGTGCTCGAAGCGATGGCGAAAGGTCGGCCCGTGGTGGCTACCTGTCAGGGCGGCCCAGCCGATACGGTCATCGACGGGGTGACCGGCCGTCTCGTGCCGCCGAACGCCGTCGAGCCTCTCGCGGATGCCTTGGTGCAGATACTGGCCGACCCCGCAGCTGCCCAGCGGTTGGGTGCTGCAGGCGCCGAGCGCGTCCGCGCCATCTACGACCTTCCGCGCATCGTTTCGACGATGGAACGCGCCTACCACGATCACTCCGAGAGGGTCCATGCCTCCTGAGGTAGTCCCTGGCGTCGTCGAACATCCGGAACTAGATACCGGGCCGACCGCCCATCCCGAACTCGATTCCCGAGAGGTCAGCCGGCTAGCCATGCGAGGCGTCGGTGTGCTGATGCTCCGCAGCCTCGCGCAACGCGGACTGCAGATGGCGGGCAACATCCTGCTGGCGCGTTGGCTCGCTCCAACGACCTTCGGCCTGTACGCGGTCATCTCGTTCCTCGTCGGTATCGCAGGGTTCCTCTCGGATCTGGGAGTCGGCGCGAGCCTGGTCCAGCGTCGCGAGCGTCTCACCGACTCGGACCTGAAGGCCGCCTTCACCCTGTCGCTCGGATTGAACGCGATCGCGGTCGCGGCGCTGTGGGCGATCTCGCCGCTGCTCGTACGCATCTATGACGCACCCGAAGCGATAATGACCATCCGAGCGTTGGCGCTCACGATCTTCCTCGGGACCTTCGCTCAGATCCCGGCTGTCGTCCTCGAACGAGCCCTGCAGTTCAAGGCACTCGCGGTAGCGGAACTGTCCGGACAGGTCGCCTACCTGAGCGTGGCCTTGACGATGGCGTTCCCCTATTGGCGTCAACCGGGGCTGGCTGAAGAGCGGGCCGCGAGCGCCGTCTGGATATTCGTCTACGCGACCCTGGCTTCGCGGGCGGTGCACGCGATCATCGTCAACCTGCGTTCCCCATGGCGTCCCGGCCTGTCGACCGAACCAGAGCGGATGCGACGGTTGCTGGCCTTCGGGTTGCCGTTCCAGTTGAACGGGTTGATCAACGCTCTGAAGGACAACTTCATCCCGATCTTCATCGCTCTGGTCGTCGGTGCGCGAGCGACCGGATATGTCGTCTGGGCGGTCGGTCTGGTTACCAACGCCCTGGTGCTCATGCCGATCGTCAGCAAGGTCGCCTTCCCCGCATACTCGCGGCTGCAGCACGACATGAAGGCACTGAAGGTCGCCATCGAGACCAGCATCCGCTTGGTTGCGATGACGGTCATACCCGCAGCCCTGTTCCTGGCCGCCTTCGCCCGACAGATCGTCGAGCATGTCTATGTACCCAAGTGGGAGCCTGCACTTCCCACCGTCTACCTGTTGTTGATCCCGATGATCCACGCGTCCTACTCGACGGTGTGCGTGAGCGCCCTATATGGCGTGGGACGCGCGAAGACGGTGCTGCGCCTGACGCTGGTCTGGGCGATAGCCGGATGGGCGCTCGGCATCCCGCTGACGCTGGCGGTCGGCATGCATGGGTTCGCCATCGCGATGAGCATCGTCAGTTGGTTGTCGTTCATGAGCGTCCGAGCGATCAACAAGGTGGTCAAGATCTCGTTCATCCCCGACCTTCTGCGCATCACCTTCATCGCTGCCGTTCCCGCGTCGGTCTGCGCGATCGCCAGCGCGGCCTTCGTCCACGACGCATGGCAACTGCTTGCGCTCGCGATCGCCGGAGGCATCGCATACCTGAGTGGACTGTGGCTGAGCGGCGACCTGAAGATGGTGCTGAAACTCGTGCAGCATTCGCGAAAGCCGCATCCACAGCCGATAGTCGCGACCCAGGTGGTGACCGAGAATGCCTAGCGCAGCATGTCTCGCCTGCGGATGTTTCGACCGCCAGCCCCGACACCGACTCGGCAAGTACCGGATCGATGCCTGCGGATCGTGCGGCATGCACACCCTGGATCCGAGCCCCCCTTCGGTTGTCCTGGAAGAGTTCGACTCGGGTGACGGATACAGCGGCGCCTTTGAGCTCGAGGATGAGATGCTCGCCCAACATGCTCGGACGCTGGCCTCGCTGGAACAGGTCGTTCCCGCGGGCCGGTTGCTCGATGTCGGCAGCGGACCTGGCTTCCTGTTGCGTGCGGCCCGAGAACGCCGATGGAACGCGGTCGGGCTCGATCCGAGCCCCTTCGCTGTTGCTCAGGCTCGCCGGAACGGTTTCGAGGCCCACCAAGGGATGCTCGAAGAGGTAGACCTGGCCGAACGCTCCTTCGATGCGCTCGCGCTGCTCCAGGTCATCGAACATGTGACCGATCCACGACCGCTGCTGGACGCCTGCCGGCGCCTGCTACGGCCTGGCGGCGCGATCGTTGTCGCAACACCGAACCCCGCGTCGATGCTTGCTCGAGCCAAGAGAGAGGGTTTCAACTACTGGATCCCGCCGATCCACTGCGTCTGGTACACCCCGCGCGCGCTGACGATGGTCCTGCGCCGCGCCGGTTTCCGTGTCGTTTCTCGCACCACATGGAGTGCTCGTTCGCCGCAGCTGCATGACGGCGTGGACGCGCTGCAACACTCGCGGCTCGGCAAGGTCCTCCCCGTGCGGACGCACCGGTTCGCTGGCGATCTGCTGGCACGAGCCGCAGACCGCCTCGGATATGGCTCCATAACCGAACAGATCGCGATCCGGGAGGGCAGATGAGCCTCACGGTCGCGATCCTCTGTCAAGACGAGGAACGCAACATCGAGGCGGCCATCGCCTCGGCTGCGTTCGCTGACGAGGTATTGATCGTCGATGGTGGCTCCAAGGATCGCTCGATCCAGGTTGCCATCGCTGCTGGTGCGCGGGTCGTTGAGCGCCCCTTCGATGCATTCGCGCACCAGCGAAACTTCGC